>CALWWO010000017.1 GCA_944385265.1 uncultured Oscillospiraceae bacterium | reverse complement strand
GGAGAAGGTCCAAAACTCCATTTCCGTAAGCGCGGAGACCGGCGAAAATATTTTTGAGCTTAAAGAGCGCATCGCATCGCTTCAGCCGAGCGGGAATGCGCGCCCGCTCGTGTCCGATCTTGTCGCGCCGGGCGATATCGCCGTTTTAGTCACGCCCATAGATTCGGCAGCTCCAAAGGGGCGGCTCATACTTCCGCAGCAGCAGACGATACGCGATCTGCTCGACAACGGCGCCATGGCGCTCGTCACAAGAGAGTTTGAGCTTGAAAGATCGCTCAAAAGCCTCTCCGCCCCTCCGGCGATCGTCATAACGGACAGTCAGGCGTTTAAAATGGTGGCTGAGATAGTTCCCGAGGATATCCCGCTCACGTCATTTTCCATACTTATGGCGCGGTACAAGGGATATCTCGACACGGCGCTGCGCGGCATTTCCGCAATAGACCGCCTGCGCGACGGAGATACGGTACTTATAGCTGAGGGTTGCACACACCACAGGCAGTGCGACGATATAGGGACGGTCAAGATACCTAGATGGCTTCGGGAACATACCGGCAAAGAGATCAACATAAAAACATGCTCCGGCACCGAATTTCCGGAGGACGTCTCCGAATTTGCCGTCGTGATCCACTGCGGCGGGTGTATGCTGAATGAGCGGGAGGTCATGTACCGCATGAAGTGCGCCGTCGATCAGGGCGTACCGTTTACAAATTACGGGACAGTTATAGCGCACATAAACGGCATTTTAGAGCGCAGCATCCGTGTTTTGAATCTCAGTATATAGCTAAATATGCGGCAGAGCTTTTCCGCCGCTCGATAGACGATAAAAACCGCAGGGGAAACAGTCCCTCTGCGGTTTTTTGCCACGCGTATAACGCGCCGGCTCCTCGATACCGCAGCGCCGTAAAATTTGCGCGCCGCAACGACAGACGTAAAAAGACGATACCTAATCTAAAATCTAAAGAATTTTTTTCACTGGTCAAAGCGGCGATTGACTTTCGCGCGCTTTAGTATATAATTATTAAGATAAATCATAAAAACGGCGTTTAAAAAAGCCGCGGCGGACATGCTGCGCACGGTAAAGCCGGCTTTATTGCGCCGGCGCTTATAATCAAATCACTTTTAGGTTGATAACGGAGGGTATTTATGCTTAACACAGATAAAACCATGGATAAGATCGTCGCGCTCTGTAAGGGCAGGGGATTCATATTCCCGGGCAGCGAGATATACGGCGGTCTTGCGAACACATGGGATTACGGTCCGCTCGGCGTGGAATTTAAAAACAACGTAAAAAAAGCTTGGTGGAAAAAATTCGTCCAGGAAAACCCGTACAACGTAGGGCAGGACGCGGCTATCCTAATGAATCCGCAGGTGTGGGTGGCATCCGGTCACGTCGCGACGTTCAACGACCCGCTTATCGACTGTAAATCGTGTAAAATGCGTCACCGCGCTGATAAGCTTATCGAGGATTGGCTCAAGGAAAATCCTATGGACGGCGTAAACGTCGAAGCGATGACGAACGACGAGATGGTCGATTTTATCCGTGAAAACGGCGTCACCTGCCCGGGCTGCGGCAAATCCGACTTCACTGATATACGCAAGTTTAACCTCATGTTCAAGACGTTTCAGGGCGTTACCGAGGATTCAGCCGCGCAGATATATTTAAGACCGGAGACGGCGCAGGGAATCTTCGTCCAGTTTAAAAACGTCCAGAGGACGACGCGCAAAAAGATACCGTTCGGCGTGTGCCAGATAGGCAAATCGTTCAGGAACGAGATAACGCCGGGCAACTTCACGTTCCGCACGCGGGAGTTCGAGCAGATGGAGCTTGAATTTTTCTGCAAGCCGGGCACCGATCTCGAATGGTTTGATTATTGGAGGACATTCTGCCGCAAGTGGCTCGCTGATCTCGGCATCAAGGATGAGAACATCCGCCTGCGCGACCATGAGAAGGAGGAGCTTTCGCATTACTCGAACGCGACGACAGATTTTGAATTCCTGTTCCCGTTCGGATGGGGAGAGCTGTGGGGCGTCGCCGACAGGACGGATTATGACCTCAAGGCGCATCAGGAGACCTCCGGCGAGAGCATGGAGTATTTTGACCCGGAGACGAACGAGAAGTATATCCCGTACGTTATCGAGCCGTCGCTCGGCGCAGACCGCGTCACGCTCGCGTTCCTTATCGACGCGTACGACGAGGAGGTCGTCGGACAGGACAAAAACGGCAAGGACGATATAAGAGTCGTGCTTCATCTTCATCCGGCTCTCGCGCCGTTTAAGTGCGCCGTGCTGCCGCTCTCGAAAAAACTCGCGCCGGAGGCGGACGAGATATACGCAGAGCTCAGGAAAAGCTTTATGGTCGATTATGACGACGCCGGATCTATCGGCAAGAGATACCGCCGGCAGGACGAGATCGGCACGCCGTTCTGCATCACGTACGATTTCGACTCCAAAGAGGACGGCTGCGTGACCGTGCGTGACCGCGACACGATGCAGCAGGAGCGCGTAAAAATATCGGAACTTAAAGATTATATCGCAGCGCGCGTTGACTTTTAAAGGATAATACGTTTTCTATGGGACGGCGTAGCCGTCCCATAGCTTTAAGGCGAGGAAAAAGATAAAAAGCACAAATGCGGCAAAAATACTACCGGAGGGATAAAAATTGGGAAAGAAAATAAACTGGAGCAAATACACTCCGGCGACGCAGGATCTCGGCACCACGACTCAGACCGGGGAGGATTTTGTCAAAAAAATAGGCGTCGTCGGCTGCATTATGTTTTCCGTAATGTTCATTTTATATCTTGTGGCGTGCTTGTCGCCGGCTCCCGACCTGCTTGCGGGGTACGAGCCGCCTGAAAATATGGAATACTATGCAGAAAACGTCACAGAGCTTGCACAGGAGCTTGAAAAAAATGTGTTCCCCGTATTGGGAGACGATATACGATGCGAGGTTGAAGACAGCATCGTGCACGTCTATATACCGGCGGATAGTTTCAATACGGTGCGAAACGCCATACTGGCGCATTTTGACGCGTCGCTTCTTGAGTTTTCCGAAGCCGCGCAGGAATGAGGTAATATAATGTCTGACACTATTGCCGCCGTGGCGACGGGAAACGTGCTGTCGGCGATAAGTATAATAAGACTGAGCGGAGACGATGCGATAGAGATAGCAGACCGCGTGTTCCGCCCGAAAAACGGGAAAAGCATGAAAGACGCTCCAAACCAAAAACTGGTATACGGCGAGCTTACGGACGCTTCGGGCGCTGTGATCGACATATGCATGTGCACCGTGAGCCGCGCGCCGAACAGCTATACTGGGGAGGATACGGCTGAACTCCAGTGCCACGGTTCTCCGATAATCGCGGAAGAGGCGCTGCGGGCGCTTTTCGCCGCAGGGGCGAGACAGGCAAAAGCCGGCGAATTTACAAAGCGCGCCTTTTTGAATGGGAAGATGGACCTCACTCAGGCGGAGGCGATCATAGATCTGATAGAGGCGGAGACCGCGGACGCGGCGCGCAATGCGGCAGGTCAGCTCGGTCGCGCCGTAAGCAAAAGGACGGACGCTGTGTATGACGCGATCGTCGATATAATGTCGCATTACCATGCCGTCATCGATTATCCGGACGAGGATATTCCGGATTTTGAGCTGCGGCAGTATATAGATGTGTTCGAAAATGCGGAAAAAACGCTTTCGGCTCTGCTCTCGACATTTGAGCGCGGTAAAATATTGAAGGACGGAGTAAAGGCGGCTATAATCGGACGGCCCAATACTGGGAAATCGTCGCTTTTAAACGCACTTTTGGGATATGACAGGGCGATCGTCACCGATATTGCCGGAACTACGAGGGATACGATAGAAGAGCGCGTAAAGCTTAAAAACACAGTGCTGCGTCTTTCCGATACGGCAGGCATACGCGAGACGGGCGATATCGTCGAAAAACTGGGGGTGGAGCGTGCGCTCTCCGCATCTGAGGATGCAGAGCTCGTCATTGCCGTCGTTGAAAACTCTGCTCGAATGACGGAAGAGGACGTCGCAATACTGAAAACGGCGGCAAAGGCGCCGTATTCAATAGCCGTTATAAATAAAAGCGACCTGCCGCCGGCGGTAGATAAGAAAGAGGTCGAAAAGCTCGTCGGCAATGTCGCTGTGATATCGGCAAAAGACGGGACAGGCGTCGATGAATTGTGCGATATGATAGACGCGATGTTCTCGCATGGGGAAAAGACTCCGGGCGGCGAGATACTTACAAACGCGCGGCAGGCGGAAGCCGTCTCACGCGCGCTCGGCTGTATTTCCGCCGCGCGTGAAGCGATGGAGCTCGGCGTTACGCCGGACGCAGTGCTGACGGAGGCGGAGGCTGCGGTGTCGGCGCTTGGCGAACTTACGGGCAGAACAGTCAGAGAAGATGTGACGGCAAGGATATTTGAGCGCTTTTGCGTCGGAAAATGACAAATCGCGCCGGGCAGGCGCGCATTTGCGGAGCGGCGTGTGATTTTGACCGGATTTTAAGCGTATAGGGCGAGCAGAGGCAACTATATTTATAGTAAAATATTTGAAAATTTTCCATTTGACCTTGCAAATATAGTTTACTACTGCTATAATTTAAAGGATTTTAAAGCTTTTAAAGCATTTTATGCATAAACTTTTTAATGGAGGAAAATCAATGAGCAAAAAGTACGTTTATCTGTTCTCAGAAGGTAACGGCACTATGAGAGAGCTCCTCGGCGGTAAGGGCGCAAACCTTGCCGAAATGACTGTTCTCGGAATGCCGGTACCCCAAGGCTTCACCATCTCGACAGAAGCCTGCACCCGCTATTATGATGACGGTAAGGTCATCGCACCGGAGATCGAAGAGGAGATCTACACCTATCTTGCAAAGATCGAAGAGATCAACGGCAAGAAATTCGGCGACACGAAGAACCCGCTTCTCGTTTCCGTTCGTTCAGGCGCTCGCGCGTCGATGCCGGGCATGATGGACACCATCCTCAATCTCGGTCTTAACGACGAGGTTGCCGCAGGTCTTGTCGCGGGCAACTCCGATCCCAAGTTTGAGCGTTTCGTATACGATTCCTATCGCCGTTTCATCCAGATGTTCTCTGACGTCGTTATGGGTCTTTCAAAGAAGAGATTTGAAGTCATCATCGACGAGCTCAAGGAGAAGAAAGGCGTTGTTTACGACGTAGAGCTCGATACTGACGATATGAAAGAGCTTGTAAGACTGTTCAAAGAGTTCTATAAGAGCGAAATGGGCGAGGACTTCCCGACCGATCCTAAGGTTCAAATGATGGAAGCCGTCAAAGCTGTTTTCCGTTCATGGGACAACCCGCGTGCGAACGTTTACCGCCGCATGAACGATATCCCCTACAGCTGGGGTACTGCCGTTAACGTACAGCCGATGGTATTCGGTAACCTGAATGAAAATTCCGGTACCGGCGTTGCCTTCACGCGTGACCCGGCAACAGGCGAAAAGCACCTCATGGGCGAGTATCTTATAAACGCACAGGGCGAAGACGTCGTCGCCGGCGTTCGTACTCCTTCACCGATCGCAAAGCTGCAGGAGGATATGCCTGAGGTTTATAATCAGTTCGTTGAAATCGCAAATAAGCTTGAAAAGCATTACAGAGATATGCAGGATATGGAGTTCACGATTGAGAACAAGAAGCTCTATATGCTCCAAACCCGTAACGGTAAGAGAACTGCCGCCGCTGCTCTCAAGATCGCTGTCGACCTCGTTGACGAGGGCATGATCACCGAGGAAGAAGCTGTTCTCCGTGTAGAGCCGAAGCAGCTCGACGCTCTGCTCCATCCGCAGTTCAATTCGGAAGCGCTGAAGGCTGCAAAGGTCATCGGCACAGGTCTTGCCGCAT
>CALWWO010000016.1 GCA_944385265.1 uncultured Oscillospiraceae bacterium | reverse complement strand
CGTAAATTGCGCGGGCTTCGGAAAATTCGGTAAATTTGAAAATATACCGCTGGAAGATAGCATGAAGATGATAGATTTAAATTGCAAGGCGCTTGTTATGATGACGGAACTGAGCATACCGTATATGAAAAACGGGTCGAAGATCATTGAACTGGACAGCCTCTCTGCGTTTCAACCGGTACCGTATATCACCGTTTACGGAGCGACAAAATCTTTTGTCCTCAGCTATTCGAGAGCGATGAATCAGGAGCTTAAGCCGCGCGGGATAAGAGTCCTCTCCGTAAATCCGGGATGGGTGCGGACAGAATTTTTTGATACCGCTTTTGCCACTAACCGGTCGGAGGTACAGTATTTCAACAGGATATATGAGGCGAAGGATGTGGTGGCGACAGCGTTGCGCGACTTATATAAAACGAAAAAGGACGTGTCTATACACGGTCTGCCTGTGCGCTGGCAGGTGCATCTTGTAAAGTTTTTGCCGCATACGCTTGTAATGAAGGTGTGGATGAATCAGCAGAAAAAGGCGAAAAACGACACAGGTCTCACCTCTGCCGGACGGTAAAGGGGACTAGTCACAAAAAGTGGATTTTTGCCTTTAATTAAAATTTCTACTTACATTTTAAGATTTATTTGTGCTAAAATAGTAATATCAGATGTCGCCTGTTGTTAAAAAGCGTGCGTATGTAACTTTGAAGATTAGGGGGTAGAAAATTGTATAACGTAGGGGATCTGGTATTTTACGGTAGCACAGGCGTATGCAGGATAGTAGAGATTAAAAAGCCGAATGCCGTCAAAGAAAAAGAAGAACGGTTGTATTATACTTTGAAGCCGCTGTATCAGGAATGTATGATTTCGACGCCGGTAGATAATGATAAGGTTTTCATGCGCCCGATAATTACAAAGGAAGAGGCTGAGAGGATCATAGATACGATTCCGAATATACAGGCAGAGGCTTATTATAACAGGGCCCTGAGCCAGCTTTCAGAGCATTATGCGGAGACGATCAAAACTCATAGTTGCAAGAAACTGCTTGAGCTCACTATGTCGATATACGCAAAAAAACAGGATGCAAAAAAGCAGAACAAAAAGTTCGGAGCGATCGACGAGAGGTTTATGAAACGTGCGGAGGAACTGCTTTTTGGCGAACTGGCGGCTGCGCTCAATATAAAAAAAGAAGAAGTGATGCCGTACATAGAGGCTAGAGTAGAAGCGCAAAAAAACGGCGAAAAATAGAAAAAGGCGTCGCACAAGCGGAGCCGGATAAAACAAAAGAATAGGAAATCAAAGACTTCTGTGATAAAATATCCGCAAAGCGGATATTTTACTTGAGATTTAAACCCTTTTCCGGTTGTCCCGAAAGGGACAACCGGAAAAGACGGCACTTTATACCATAACGGCGAAGACGTTATGGTATAATAAAAATCAGAGCAGGAGTCTTTCGCGTTATTGAACAAAAATATTGCAATATAAGAGCAGGAAGCTTTTTACTTAAATTAACATAGGCTGAGTTTGGCGGGCAATGTAAAATAAATAAAAGGACAAACATGTGTAGGCGTGGGGGATAAAATGAGGGTGCTTGCGATTTGCGCGCTTTCCTTTTGCGGAGCGGTGTTTTTATCACAATATATGCTCGCGACTGAGCTTAATATCATAGCGGCAGCAGTTTTTGCGGGCGTCGGATTGGCTGGCTTGCTCCTGAAAGGGAAAAAGCGTACGCTAGTTATACTTACGATGTTTTCGGCAGTGTTCGCTTTGCTCTACTGTAGCCTGTACAGCATAATATTTTTCAAGCCGGCAGAGGATATGGCAGGCACGGTAAAAGAAATAGACGCGGAGATAATAAATTTTTCCGAACAGCGCGATTACGGATTGCGGGTGGAGGCAAAGCTTAAAACAACAGGCAGCGCCGCCGTAAAAGCTGTTTTGTATATTTATGACGATACGATCGACGAACTGAAACCGGGAGATAATGTAAAGCTCACTGCTAGGCTTGCCCTGTCAAATGAGATGTATGGCAGTAAAAACGATACATATCCGTCGAAAGGAATATATCTTTTTGCGTATCAGGTCACGAGCGGAAAAATCGAGGTAGAATACTGCGACGGAGTAAAATTAAAATATGTTCCGCAGTATATAGCCGCAAAATTGAGCGACACGTGCGAAAAAGTGTTTTTCAGCTCATCGGTGCCGTTTATGAAATCTCTGCTGATAGGCGGTAGAGCAGAGCTTTATGAGGATGAAAAGACCGTAAACGATCTGCAAATATCGGGAATATTTCATATAGTCGCCGTGTCAGGGATGCATATCGTATTTTTGGCTGGATTTATTACTCTGCTGTGTGTGAAAAATAAAAAGCTTGCCGCTGTAATATCGGTGCCAACGCTTATAATTTATATGTTTATGACGGGCATGACTCCATCCGTACAGCGGGCTGTCATTATGCAGCTGTTTGTCATTGCAGCGCCGCTGTTTTATAGGGAGAGCGACAGCGTCACGTCGATTTCGGCGGCGCTTATGCTGATACTGATGCTCAACCCATATTCGGCGAAAAGCATAGGGCTTCAGTTATCGTTTGCGGCGACGCTGGGAATAATTTTGCAGGCTGGAAAGATGAACGACGCGATAATGAGCAAAACCGTCGATAAGCTCTCAAATAAAAGGAAGCTTATGAAAAGAGCGCTTTCGATGATCTCCGCGTGTATAGCTACAAGCCTTAGCGCGATGATTTTTACAGTCCCACTGACGGCAATATATTTCGGATACGTTTCGCTGATAGCGGTAGTTACCAATCTTTTGACCTTCTGTCTTGTCCCGGTATGCTTTGCAATGGGTCTTGTCGCGGGAGTAGTCGGCATGCTTTTTGCACCGCTGGGCGCCGCGATAGGAATAGTGCCGTCGATCGCGGCGGAGCTTATAATCACTATGGGATCGGCGATGGCGCGGGTAAAATTTGCGGCGGTGTATGTGTCAAATCCGTATATAACGATATGGATCGTGCTGATATATGCTCTTGTGCTGCTGTCTATTATATTCAAAAGCGGATTTAGAGGAGTTATAACGAGCTGTCTTATAGCCGGCATATCATTTTGTATAGTGACGCTTGTTTCGCAGATCAGTTTCAATAATACAGATGTAGAGCTCACCGCGCTCGATGTTGGACAGGGACAGTGCGTGATAATCAATTCAGGAGGGCGCGTCGTGATGATCGATTGCGGCAGCGATTATGATAATGCTGGAAAGATTGCGTCAGAGTATTTGCTCGGCAGTGGGTATAACAGAGTCGATCTTTTCATAGCGACGCATTTTGACGACGATCATGTAAACGGGCTTGAAACGCTGGCAAACGGAGTACAGATTGCGGCAGTTGCTGTGCCGGATTTCGCTATATCAGATACGGAAATGCCGACGGAGATAGAGACTATAGCGGAGGCTAACGATATAGAGCTCATAACAGTATCAGAAAATATGAGGATAACAGTGAACGGGCTTGATATAAATTTATTTGCGATGTCGGCGATCGGCAGTTATACTGACGAAAACGACGGCGGGCTCGTGGCTCTCGCCTCTAAAAATGGCTTTGACGTTTTGATAACGGGAGATATAAGCTCTGGGGCTGAGCGCGATTTTATAGCGTACGCTGCTCTGCCGGATGTAGAGGTCATAATAGCGGGGCACCATGGCTCAAAGTACTCGACATGTGAAGAGTATCTTGATGCGGTAGCTCCCGAAATAGCTGTGATTTCCGTCGGTCATAATTCATACGGTCATCCGACGGATGAGGTACTTAAAAGACTTACGGACAGGGACATCGTGGTTTTGAGAACTGATTTACAGGGAAACGTTTCCCTGAGATCACAATAAAAAGGTGGTTTTACAGTGGCAGAAGATAAAAATCGCGGATTCAAAAAGTTTAGAAAAGACATAGTAGGCGGAAACATTGGGAATCTGTATATTTTTTACGGAGAGGAAAAATATTTGCAGGAACATTATCTTGACAAGCTTAGAAGCCTTCTGATCCCCGAAGGGCTTGACGAGTTTAATCGCAAAAGCTTTAACGCGGAGAATTTTGATATTGCAAAGCTGGAGGAGGCGGTCAACGCTCTGCCGGTAATGAGTGCATGGACACTGATAGAGATACACGACTATAACATATTCAAATCGGTGGAGGATACGCGCGCGGCTTTTCTTGAACTGATAGAGGATATGCCTGAATACGCGTGCCTTGTGCTCTCTTTTGATACGGCTGAATATGCTGTGGATAAGCGAATGAAGCATAACTCCAAAATACTAAAGCTGTTTGAGACGGTAGAATTTCCGATACAGGAGCAGAGCGATCTTGTAAACGGCATAAAAAGAAGATATAAAGCCCTCGGAAAAGATATAGACAGTCAGACAGCGGAATATCTCGTGTTTGTCACGGGCGGGCTGATGAACCGTATTATATCGGAAATAGAGAAAACGGCGGCATATACAAAAGGCAATAATATAACAAGACAGAGCATAGACGCTGTAACAGTGCCGGTGCTCGATGCCGCGGCGTATAAACTGACGGATGCGCTTTTACAGCGCAAATTCAACAGCGCCGCCGATATATTGAATACGCTTTTAGAGATGCAGGAGGCGCCGCATAAGATAATTTACAGCATTTCACTTAAATATCGCCAGCTTTTAACGGCAAAGGCATGCCTTGAAGCGGGAAAGAAAACATCGGAGCTTATGGCGCTGTGCGGCATAAGATATGAATTTCAGGCGCGAGGCGTCATGCAGAGCGCTGCGAAAGTCAGTAGGGACGTATGCTGCAAGTATGCGGAAATATGCGCCGAAGCGGCGCTGAAGCTCAATAACGCGCCGGACAGCAAGGCGGCGCTTTCGGAGCTGATCGTAAACCTAGCGTACGCTGATAAAAAGGGGCTTTGATATGTATTCCGTCGATGAAATCATAATAGTAGAGGGAAAGTATGATAAGCACGCCGTAAGCGCCGCTGTAAACGCAACAATAATCGAGACGAAGGGCTTCGGCATATTTTCGGACAAGGAAAAAGCGGCGCTGATAAAGCGAATGGCTGAAAAAAGAGGCGTTATCATATTGACAGACAGCGACAGCGGCGGGTTCCTTATAAGGAATCATCTGAAAGGAATATTAAAGGACTGCAACATAAAAAATGCGTATATACCGGATATACGAGGAAAGGAAAAAAGAAAGCCCGGCTTTTCCCGCGAAGGAAAGCTGGGCGTAGAAGGAATGACGACCGAGATAATATTAGAAGCTATCAGACTTAGCGGCGCAAGGCTGAAGGAGGATGAAAAACCGCATAAACAGAGCGGAGGGATAACGAAAACAGACATGTACAGGGCCGGGCTTTCCGGCAGAGAGGACAGCCGCGAGAAAAGGGCGCAGCTTATAAAATCACTGTGTCTTCCGGAGAGATTGTCTGCCAACGCTCTTTTGGATATCCTCAATGTGCTATATACGCGCGAGGAATTTTTCAGTCTCGTCTCTCAGCAAGATCCTCCATGCATACAGACGCTATAGCGGCAAGCAGAAGGATGGATTGCGGCATATTGGAAAGCTCGTCGGAAATATGCAGAAAATATACTACGTCGCCGCCGAAGTGTCCGGCGGTCAGCAAAAGGAAAGCTGCAGCGGCAATTACGGCGCATGATAAGATGAGCGACCATTTCAGGAGAAGATATGTAGCCTGATGCATTTCCAGTATTCGTTTAAAAAGCAGGTGTAAAGTATTCATTTGCATCACCGTTTAGGTTATTATATATTTACAATGATATCGGTAAAAAAAGCGAAGAGCAATGCAAAAAATTTTCCAGTAGATTCGGTGCGTCGATTTTTCTTTTACTTGTATACAAAGCAAAGAAAAAGTGATATAATATCCACAAAGGCAGATATTATATATTTGATTCAAGCCTTTTTCCTCGCCGCTTTACGGCAACCGGAAAAGGCGGCATATATTGTTATGGTTTTGCCTGCGTGATAGTGCGAAAAAATATGTTGCATCGCTATCTTAGCTGAAAAATTTGTAAAATATAAATAAAAAGCCGTGCAGTCTGCGGGACTTTATTTATAGTCGCAAGCTTTTTAAATGTTTGCAGACATTTTGCTTTTGTACGCGACGTGCGCCGGCGGAAAGGAGTTTGCGATGAAATGTCCTTTTTGTGGATTTCAAGAGAGTAAAGTAATAGATTCCAGACCTGCTGAGGAGGGAACTACTATAAGACGCAGACGTGAATGCCTTTCCTGCCAAAAGAGGTTTACTACATATGAGATAATCGAACGTATACCTCTTGTGGTGATAAAAAAGGACGGAAGACGGCAGACGTTTGATAAGGTAAAGCTTCTCAACGGAATGATACGTGCATGCGAGAAAAGACCTGTGTCGATATCCGACCTGCAAAATGTCGCTGATAATATCGAGCAGGAGGTGCAAAATTCTCTCGAGAGGGAAGTGTCTTCAAGCTATATAGGCGAGCTTGTAATGAAAGAGCTTAAAGATCTGGATGAGGTGGCATATGTCAGGTTTGCCTCGGTTTATCGCCAGTTTAAGGATATAAATACATTTATGGCAGAGCTGAATAAACTTTTGCAGGAAAAATAAGCGTTATTTGAATATAGTCCGTGCAGCGCATATATGCGAATATATTCTGCGGCGGGTGCAAGCTGCTGTTAAAATATGTTTTCAAACGTCACGGCTTCTTTTTCGGCTGTGCTCTGCATCAGGGCGATCAAAAGCATTGCAGACCCTTTGACACGTCCGGTGTTTTGTGAGTATATCTCAGATAACAGTTCATACATGGCACGGCTGACTTCATCAACTTCATTGTGGAACAAAACCGTGTGAGTGTACAGTTTGTTGTCCTCCCATATCCCGATTGCCGCTTCCGCATTTTTTGCGGCGTCTTCCCAACTTCCGGAATATGAGGCTTCTGCCGCAGCTTCGGTCAAGGCGATTATTTCTGAGGATAACTTGTTCATATAATTTATATTCAGGATAAGGACTGTACACATTGCAAGCAATAGCAGTGCAGCAAAGATTTCTCTTTTCATTTTGCCCCTTCTTTTTTATCGCAATATATTTTACCGGACAAGTCGGTCATGAAAAGATAGACGTCCTCCGGCGCGGCGATGTTTCGTTTTTTCAGCTCTTTTTTTAACCATTTTTCATCAAGATTCATTAGAGCAAGGTTGTTTTTAAGCGTGCGACCGTTGCTTATCAGTATTACAGGGGTGCTGGTATTTTCTACGGATAGAGACATTTGGTTTGGCGTAACGGGGGAATCTCCGGCGTATTGCAATATGCTGAGAGAGCCGTCTGTTTCCAGTATCGCCTGCCTTACGATGCCAATGTCGGTGACGCCCTGCTTTCTAAGCTCCACCGTCAGCTCATCAAGTGTAAAGCGATTGCGATTCATTTCGCTTTGATTGATTTTACCGTTTTCGATAATTATGCTCGGTTTACCGCATATAAAGCTTCTGAATTTTATATTTCTCAAAATAGCGCTCGATATCAGCAATTCGCAGCATAACAGCGTGAGGACAGGGATAATGCCGTATAGTAGCGGGATCGTCGTATCCTGAAGCGGATGAGCCGCGATATTGGAGATGAGGACTGCAACGACAAGCTCGCTCGGCTCTAATTCGCCCATTTGGCGCTTGCCCATTATTCGCATACTTGTTATTATTACTATAAGCAGTATGATAGTTCTTATGATTGAAATAGTCATATACGTTTCCCTCTGTTCACTCTGTGTTTTTTAGATATTTTTTGCATTTGAAGTTAAATTATTAAGACTTGCGAAGAAAAATATAATATGTATTATTTGGGGAGGATATGTATGATACAGGATGTTATAGCAATACTGGATCTTGGTGGAAAAAACAATGTACAGATAGCGAGAGAAATCAGGAAAATCGGCGTTTACAGCGAAATACACCCGTTTGATATAAGCGTTGCAGAGTTGCGCTCAATGCCGAATTTAAAGGGCATTATCTTGAACGGCTTTGCCGGGAATGATAGGTTCAAAGCGGATGACGGCGTATTTGGCATGGGTTTGCCAGTTATGGAAATAACAGGAGAAGGCGAAAAAGTGTGGCCAGAAGAGGAGGACGAGCTGAGCAA
>CALWWO010000015.1 GCA_944385265.1 uncultured Oscillospiraceae bacterium | reverse complement strand
TTAAAGACCCAAAACGTCCGATAGGCTCATTCCTGTTCTTAGGTCCGACGGGCGTCGGCAAAACGGCGCTCTGTAAAGCGCTTGCCGAGGCTATGTTCGGTGATGAGAACGCGATGATCCGTATCGATATGTCCGAGTATATGGAGAAACATGCGGTGTCAAAGCTTATCGGCTCACCCCCGGGATATGTCGGATTTGAAGAGGGCGGTCAGCTCACTGAGAAGATACGCCGTCATCCGTATTCCGTCGTGCTGTTCGATGAAATAGAAAAAGCGCATGAGGACGTCTTCAATATCATGCTTCAGATCATGGACGACGGTATACTCACCGATTCGCAGGGCAGAAGAGTAGACTTCAAAAACGCTATAATAGTAATGACGTCGAACATAGGCGCAAAGCATATAACGAGTCAGGCTCGCCAGCTCGGCTTCTCGCTGGAGGAAGACAAGCCGGAAGGCATCATGTCTCAGGAAAAAATCAAAGAGACAGTCATGGCTGATCTGCGGAAGGCGTTCAGACCGGAGTTCCTCAACAGAATAGACGAGATAATAGTGTTCCATCAGCTTACGAAGGAAAATATCACCGATATCGCGCGGAACATGATCGTAACTGTCAAAAAACGTCTTGCAGATATGGGCATCGGTCTCGAAGCCGACGAGTCGGCTGTTGAGTACCTTGCTGAGCACGGATTTGATCCGGTGTACGGCGCCAGACCGCTGAGGCGGCTTATCCAGAGCACGATAGAGGATAAGGCTGCTGAGAAGATACTCGATAATCAGATCAAAGCGGGCGATAAAGTCATCGTCTTTGCCGAAGACGGTAAGATCGATATTAAAAAAGCTGAAGAAAGCGTAACGGTAGGATAACACCAAACTGCTGCGGCAGCATAAAAAGTACCGGCGCAGTACGCAGAAGCGTACCGCGCCGGTTTTTTGTTTATTTGATTGGAAATTGGTAGCAGCGCATGAGTCGAGCATACACATGCCAGCGTTCCCTGACCTGGTATATGCGCGCTTTCCGTTGCTGCCGCACATTTTGCGACGTAGCGCGATGACCTGCGATAAAGCGGTCTACGATACAGCAAGGCGACGAGCTGATAACCTGTGATGATAACGCGGCATATACGTATAGCGCCGGACTTGCTATCGTCTTATAAATTCATATCCCGGCGGCGGGAGCCTTTTAGGAAGGATGACCTTGCCGAAGCACGTAAACGTACTTGTCGAATCGTTCATTATTATTTTGTTAGCGCTCTTGCGCTTGGGATTTGCAGATAATAAATAGATATTGCCGCTGTCATCTTCAAAAAACTGTTTACAGAAAACGTCGCCGTCAACGAAGAAAATACCGACGTCGAACGGATTTAGCGAAGCGTCGCGCTGGACGTAAACGGTTTGCCCGTCTTCAATATACGGCTCCATCGAATCGCCCTGTACATCTATACAGAAGTCGGCTTTATGCGGGACCTGCGCTGTCTTCGCTACAAGCTCGTAATCCTCCCCCTCGATAGGCGAGGCATATCCTGCGGCGGCTGGAATAAAGTAATGGCGGAGATATTCCATATTGTCCTCTTCGTGATGCCAAACAGCAGAAGCGGCAAGCCGCCTCTCCTCATAATCCATTATTGCGCGCACAGCGCCGCGACCGACATCATCAAGCCTGTCAAACCGCTCTGCAATCTTTATGGATTCACTAGACAGCGGCGGGAGATTTTGCTGTGCCGCAGAGCTGTGCCCCAGCAGGTAATCAACAGATGTGCCGCAGCTTTTAGCAATTTTCACAAGAAGCTCCGGCTTGGGCTCATGTTTACCGCTTTCGTACCCGTGAAACGTATTCGGAGCAACGCCTACTATTTTTGCAAATTCTTTTTGAGAGTATCCCGCACGTTCGCGGGCGCGCTTAATAAAAAATGTCATAGCCATCACTCCTTTTATCTAAATATATACTATAAAAAGCAAAAGGTCAATATAATAATTCTAGAAACTAGAAAAATTTTTCAAAAAATCGTTGACATATTCTAGAAAATAGATTATTATTTAAATCAAGTCGAGCAGATAGAATGCTGTGTGCGGGATAGCCGGTCTAGTCGGACGGACACGGTATGCGGCGGATACGCTGTGCCGCGCGATAAAAGGAGAGAATGAGATGAGCATAAGAAAGAGAAAGCATATCGCTGAAATTATAGGATTTATTGGTTTCTTGCTGTTCTGGTGCGGCGCGCTCGGAATAGAAAGCGAATTTTTCAGCTTTGCAGAAGGGATAACGACCGCCCTCGCCGGCGCGGTAATAAATTTTGCCGCATGGTATAAGCGCGGGTGGATAATCCCGTAAGAGCAAGGCGCGGCTATACCCGCATCCATGTTAAAATGCCTGAAAATGTCTGATAAAACGGACATTTTCAGGCAGCGTTTATTTTTAGAAATATTGACTGGGAGGATAATATGACAAACAGAGAATTTGCAGAGAGAGCCAAACAGATAGCGCAGGATTATAAGACGGCGTATATGCTGGGCGGCTGGGGGCTTCCGGCTACAGCGCAGAACATAACCCGCCTTATAAATCAATACTCGAAAAACGAACAGTATAGAGCTTCGGCAGAAAATGTTTTGAATAGCGGCTTTTTATTTGACTGCTGCGGACTTGTGAAGGGAATTTTGTGGGACTGGAAAGCCGACATGCAGGATTCAAACGGAGGAGGCGTATATAAATCCAATGGGGTGCCCGATGTAAACGAGTACGGGCTTTTGCAGGAGTGCGCGGATGTAACGTCTGATTTTAAAAGCATCATGGCGGGAGAATATCTTTGGACCGACGGGCACTGCGGGATATACATAGGCGACGGATTAGCAGTTGAGGCGACTCCGGCTTTTTGCGGCGGCGTTCAGCTTACAGCGGTAGGCAATTTAGGCGGAAAGCAAGGTTACGATACGCGCACGTGGAAAAAGCACGGCAAACTGCCCTACATAACGTATAATGAAGAGCCGGAAGCAGCTATAGAGCAGAGCGTTGATGTGAATATCACTTTGAAGGAATTGGCGGAGGGAAGCTGCGGCGATATGGTAAGATCACTTCAGCAGCTTCTGATCGCCAAAGGCTTTAGCTGCGGTGCGTGCGGCGATGACGGTGAGTTCGGTCCCGATACTAAAGCCGCCGTCGTAAAATATCAGAGTGCAAACGCAGCAAGCTGCGGAGAGGCTGACGGTATCGCCGGTATTAAAACATGGAGCTCAATAATGGGGGTGCGGTGATGGATCTGAATTTTATGAGCGATTATATCGTGCTCGTTGTATTGGGGATATGTCTCTGCACCGGATATATAATAAAGCATCTTGTACCAAGCGACGGTATTAATCGGTACATCCCGCTTATCGTCGGTGTGCTGGGCATAGTGCTGAACAGCTGGCTGAATTTATGGACTCTGTCGCCTAAGATCGTGCTCGGCGGCATGGCGTCGGGGCTTGCGAGCACAGGCATGTACGAGCTGTTCCGGCAGATGATCAATACAGACGCTGCGGAATAATAATTCAAAGGCGGCTTTTTAAGCGGCCTTGTTTTTGCTTGTGATATAAAAGCTGAAAAGATATTCCCAAAAGCGCAAATAAAATGCGCCGAAAGCGAAGAAAAACCGCTAAAACTGCTGTTTTCGAACATTTTAGCGGATGATGATTCAGCGGAGGGCGGGATTTACTTCCGCCCGAGCAATTAAACGGGGAAAGGTATCCATAAAAAAGCACAGGCAAAAAACCTGTGCTTTATATCGGCGTGTGGAGAAGGTTTTGCGGGGGTTTGGGCAGGGAGGCGGCAGAAGTGAATTGCGATCGGCTGTCAAACGGTCCTTCTGGACCGCGCCGCGGGTGCGGCGTACAAGCGTTTTGCCAAAGGCAAAACCTTGGCGGAGGGCGGGATTTACTTCCGCCCGAGCAATTAAACGGAGAAAGGTATCCATAAAAAAGCACAGGCAAAAAACCTGTGCTTTTTTATGGAGCTGCTAGGCAGATTCGAACTGCCGACCTCATCCTTACCAAGGATGCGCTCTACCTACTGAGCTATAGCAGCATTGGCGACCGAGAAGGGGCTCGAACCCTCGACCTCCAGCGTGACAG
>CALWWO010000014.1 GCA_944385265.1 uncultured Oscillospiraceae bacterium | reverse complement strand
AGATCTCCACCGGCAGCGTGATGAAGCCGGCGCCCGTTACAAAATAAGATATCACGAAATCGTCGAGCGACATTGTAAAGGACATGAGCATACCGGCGATTATACCGGGCATGATCTCATGCAGTATCACCTTGAAAAAAGCCTGTACCGGAGTGCAGCCAAGGTCGAGAGCCGCCTCCTCAAGATCGGGATCCATTTGAGACAGCTTAGGCATAACATTTAAGACTACGTATGGTAGATTAAAGGTCACATGCGCGATAAGCAGCGTCCAAAATCCCAAAATCGAGTTTATCTTGAGTATAGAGCCGGTAAACGCAAAGAGAAGCGCAAGTGAAACGCCGGTAACTATCTCCGGATTCGTCATCGGTATGTTAGTAAGCGTCATAACCGCGGAGCGCAGGCGACCTCTGATCTTATAGATACCGAGCGAAGCCGCCGTGCCCAGCACTGTCGCGATCAGGCTTGACAGCACTGCGATGATCAGGGAATTGCGAAGCAGCGTCAGCAGCGAATCATCGCGGAACAGCTCGCGGTACTGGTCGAAGGTGAAGCCCTTGAATACCGCTATATCAAAGCCCTCGTTAAACGAGGCGACAGCCAGAACTATCATCGGGATATACAGAAAAATGAGGATGATGATCGTGAATATCCGGTTGAATTTTCTCATAGCGTCACCACGCTTTCCTCATCGTCTTCAGATGTAAACCTGTTCATGATACCTATACATATAAATATAAGGACCATGAGGACGAGCGACATGGCTGCGCCGAGATTCGGATTATACGCTCCCTTAAACTGCGATTCGATAACGTCGCCAATAAGGATAGTGCCGGTAGAGCCGAGCTTTTGGGAAATGTAAAACGTCGATACTGCCGGAACGAACACCATTGTGATCCCAGATACGATCCCGGGGAGAGAGAGGGGCAGTATGATTTTTCCAAAGACCTGACGGCTGTTGCAGCCAAGGTCCTGTGCCGCCTCGATAAGCCGCGGGTCGATCTTCATTATTACGGTATAAAGGGGGAGTATCATATACGGCAGATAGTTATAAACCATGCCGAGAATGACAGCGCCGTTGTTGCGGATAAGAGGCAGCGGCGACAGACCGATAGAGGTAACAAATCTGTTGATGATACCGGTATCCTCAAGCAGCGCCACCCATGCAAGCGTACGAAGCAGGAAGCTTATGCACATCGGCAGCATAACAAGCATCTGAAGAAGGCGCTGGGTGGTTGGCTTGCACTGAGCGATAAAATATGCTACCGGGTATCCTGCGACGAGGCATATAACCGTTGCGACGAGGCTTAGCCAGATGGAGCGCAGAAAGATCGGCAGATAATCGGCAATGCCCGTTATGTTTGAAAGCGTGAATTGACCGGTGATCGAATCGGTAAACGCGTAGTAAACGACTATGCCGAGAGGGAGCAGCGTAAACAGCGCCATCCATAAGATATACGGTCCAGAAAGAAATCTACTCTTCATCGGCATTTCCCTCCGCATCGGCGATCTCGTCGTATTCGGCTGAATAGGAGCTGTAATCGCCGAACATGCCGGAATATTCGCTCTTATGCATTATATGGATATCCTCCGGGTTCAGCCGGATCCCTATATATGAGCCGACAGGACAGAAATCAGTCGTCTGTATAAGCCACTTAAAGCCTTTGAAATCTACGATCGTATCGTAGTGGACGCCCTTGAAGGTGACAGAGGTGACGGTGCCGCAGAGATGACCGTCATCCGCCGCGACGATATCGATGTCCTCAGGGCGTATAACAACGTCGACAGGCTCGTTTTTCTCAAAGCCCTTATCGACGCATTTGAACTGACGTCCGAAAAACCGGACGAGGTAGTCGTCGAGCATAACGCCGTCCAATATGTTCGACTCGCCGATAAAGTCGGCGACGAAGGCGTTTTTCGGCTCGTTATAAATATCCTCCGGCCGTCCGATCTGCTGTATCTTGCCTTTGTCCATGACCACTATCGTGTCGGACATAGTAAGAGCCTCCTCCTGATCGTGGGTAACGTAAATAAAGGTTATGCCCATAGCCTGCTGTATGCGCTTGAGCTCGTTCTGCATGTCTTTCCTAAGACGCAGATCCAGCGCGCCGAGAGGCTCATCCAGAAGAAGGACCTTTGGGCGGTTGACCAATGCACGGGCAATGGCAACACGCTGCTGTTGACCACCGGAGAGGGAAGTGACCTTACGGTTTTCAAATCCCTTCAGTGAAACGATCTCCAGCATTTCCGAGACCCTGTCGTCTACCTCGTTTTCAGGCAGCTTCGCTATGCGCAGCCCAAAGGCGATGTTATCATAGACATCGAGATGCGGGAACAGTGCGTATCGCTGGAAGACCGTGTTGATTTTTCGCTGGTAGGCAGGCACGTCATTTATGCGCTTGCCGTCAAATAATACATCGCCGGAAGTCGGCGTCAAGAAGCCTCCGATGACACGAAGTGTGGTAGTTTTGCCGCAGCCGCTAGGACCGAGCAAAGTGAGGAATTCCTGGTTGTTGATGTAGAGATTAATTGAGTCCAGAATCCTTTCCCCGTCAAACTCCATCACAAGATCTGTCAAACGGATCAGCTCGTGGGACATTTATCCTCCCCCATTTCATTAAAAATATAGCGCCACCATGCCGGATACGGCATGATAAGCTATAATGAAATATATATGCAAACCGTACTGTTGTCAATGAAATTTTCATCTAAAATCGACAGTATCCGAATTATCATGTATATTATACAAAATCTCGCTGGTAAGACGGCATAATTATGGTAAAAAAACGGCGCTTTGAGGCATTTTACTAATCGTGCCTCAAAGCGCCGCAACTTAGGGAAAGAGATCATTTGTTTGCGTCGATAGCCTGCTTTATTTTGCCGAAGGACGCCACCGCGCCGAGTGCGTATGCGATGAGCAGATCCTTGATAACAGCGGGAAGGATTTCCGGATCGGACAAAAACTCCGGAGTGAGCTCCACCGCATCCATAAAGGTTATATAGTAATCTGCGCTAAATACATCGTATATCTCGTATGAAAGGCTGAAATACTCGCCGAGGAAGATAGCGATGATAGATACGATGACAGCGATGACGACACCTTTGATGGAGTATTGCGCGCCGGAGAATTTACGATAGCCCCAGTCTGCAAGTATCACGGTGACGAGTCCGCATATTCCGGCTATATAGCCGAACCTGTAAATAATGAAATAGAGCGCTCCGCCAAGCAGCGACAGCAGGAAAGCGCCGATAATGCCGGCAAAGACGTTTTCAGGACGCTTTTCCTGCATTACGGCATGAGCTGCGGGGGACGCTTCGGTATTAGCCGCTCCTCCGTAATTCCAAGGGTCGGCGCCGCTCTGCCCTGAAGCTGAAGGCTCAGCCGTATTAACCGGCTCGCCGTAGCTCCAAGACTCAGGGTTGCTCTGTTCCGGGTTTGGCGCCGTTTCGACGGTGGGATTTTCCGCCGCCGTATCGTCTGTACGCGGGCGATTTTCGTTGAAGTTATCCATTTTTTATTCTCCTCCTAAAAAATATATATAAAATGAATTTGCGACTATTTTATTCTGGATATTTCTTGTGCTTTTTCCCGACCTTTACAGGGGAGTTCAAAACCGATACGCGCCCTATCATATCTGTGCCGTAACGACCGCGTATGCTGTCGACAGCCTTATCCAGCCGGCGCGACCTCTCTTTTTTCTCGTCTGTAAAAAGAGATTGCTGATCGTACGGCTCGCGCATTATGTCAGAAAGAGATATACCGAGCAGACGAAGGGGAGTTCGCTTGTCCCACATGGCGTCGAACAGAGATTTTGCGGTTTCATATATCTCCGTCGTTATATCCGTAGGCTCTGGAAGCTTGAGCTGATGCGACTTGTTTTTAAAGTTATAGGACCGTATGCTCACCGAAACGCAGTAGGCTTTCGCGCCGTCGGCTCTCATTCGGGAAGAGACGCTGTCGGCGAGGGCGAGCAGTATGTTGTGAGCTTCTTCGGGATTTAAGACGTTTTCCTCCAGCGTGACAGAGTTTCCATAGCCTTTGGCGGCGGCGGGCTCGGCTGATACCGGAGAGTTGTCTATCCCGTTTGCATAATCGTGCAGATGTTTGCCGAACTTGGAGCCGATAAGCTTCTGAAGCAAGCGTACGTCCGTCTTTGCAAGCTCGCCGATAGTACGGATACCGGCGCTTTCAAGACGCGCGGCTGTCGAGCGACCTACCGACAAAAGGTCGCGCACTGGAAGCGACCACAATTTTGACTGTATTTCGCTCTCAAAAAGCGTGTGGACCTTGTCCGGCTTTTCGAAATCGCTCGCCATTTTAGCCAGCAGCTTGTTCGAGCCCACACCTACGTTGACGGTAAAGCCGAGAGTGTCGCGTATAGTGTTTTTTATCGTGTATGCCGTCTCTATCAGATCGGGGTATATAAGCTCAGTTCCGCTCATATCAAGAAAGCACTCGTCTATCGAAAATTTCTCTACAACAGGGGCGTATTGCCGGCAGATATCCATAAACGCCTCCGAGTATTTTTTATAAAGGCGGAAATCCGGCTTTGCCAGATAAAGAGAAGGGCATTTTTTAAGCGCAGCCGCAACGGGCTCGCCTGTTTTGATGTTGAATTTTTTCGCGGGGATGGATTTTGCAAGTATGACCCCGGTCCTTTTGTCGCGGTCGCCGCCGATAGCCGAGGGGATAAGCCTGATATCCTCCTCACCTTCAGCTACGCGGCGCGCCGCTTCCCACGAAAGGAAGGCGCTGTTTACATCTACGTGGAATATTAACGTTTTGATATGCGGCGCCTCCTCTTAAAATCAATATCGTACAATGACAGTTTATCAGATATTTTCGTTAAAGTACATAGCGGCGCGCGTATTTTTAAAAAGTATAAAAATGGAAATCTTCCTATACATGCGCC
The DNA here is from genome assembly GCA_944385265.1 of uncultured Oscillospiraceae bacterium. The sequence goes on along the minus strand of CALWWO010000014.1, from coordinate 4,799 downwards.
TTTCCACATTGCAGTGCGGCGGGCGCGCTTAAAAATCGCTGCGCCTTTATTAGACCGCGCCGCCGTTCATACTGTGCCGGCGTGATGCGATAACTGTATTTTTACATTGACGGCTGAGAATTTACATAAACTTTGTTAAAATCACCTTATATATGTACATGGGCGCCGGATACTGTGGTGAATGTGTCAAATATTGTTTTATTTTGTTGACTTAGACTACGTGACGTGTTATTATAACGAATATTAACAAAATAGCTTTGCCGATATAGGTTTGGATTTATGGCCCAAATGTTTCTACCGCACGCCTAAGCTGCGACTATTGGCTTCGCTCCGCTTGCAATTTCACAGTGACTGGAGTTTGAGCGGAATTTCTATTGGCGGCAGACTTAAAAGGATTTTAAGTCTGTTTTTCTGTTTTCTTTTAAGGTATAAACGAATAATTTGAAAGGTGTCTGTGTATATTGAAGGCTTTAGAGGAAAAAATCCTTAAAGAGGGCGTTGTACTTCCCGGGAATATTCTCAAAGTCGGCTCGTTTTTAAACCATCAGATCGACGCTGATTTTATCATGGATATGGGAAAAGAGATAGCCCGCCTGTTTTCCGGCAAAAACGTCACAAAAATACTCACGATCGAGACCTCCGGTATCGCCGTTGCATTAGGAGCGGCGGCAGCTATGCACGTTCCTATGGTGTTTGCAAAGAAAAACCGCACGAGCAACCTGTCCGGCGAGCTGTATCAAGCTTCGATCCATTCATATACGCACGGGGTGGATTATGTCGCGGTAGTCGAGAAAAAATATATTTCACCTGACGATAAGGTACTGATCGTGGACGATTTTCTGGCGAACGGGAAAGCCATCGAGGGGCTTATGGAGATAGTGCGGCAGGCAGGCGCGACGATAGTCGGCGCGGTGACTGCGATAGAAAAAGGCTTTCAGGGCGGTGGAGACGAGCTCCGCAAAAACGGCGTATTGGTAGAGTCTCTCGCAATCATAGACAGTATGGAAAACGGTGATATAGTTTTCCGCAATTAAGCTGTATGTAATTTTTTTACATAAAAAATTTTTTGGAGGAACAAAGATGAAAAAGCTTATGGCATTTGTCCTTGTGGCTGCGATGGTGCTCACGATGTGCTTCGCATTTGTCGGCTGCGGGGACGAGGAGGGATCCTCAACGGGTTCCACGGATACGTCGAGCTCTACCAGCGATGAATCGACTGGTTCTTCAGCCGGCGAGGAGACGAACGCCTATGAAGATATCAAGATAGGCTTCATTTTCCTGCACGATGAAAACTCGACATACGACAAAAACTTTATCGATGCGGCAAACGCTGCGAAAGAGGCTCTCGGTCTTTCTGACGATCAGGTCATCATGAAGATGAATATTCCTGAGGACAGCTCCTGCTACGAGGCGGCTGCCGACCTCGCTGACCGCGGCTGCAACATCGTTTTTGCGGACAGCTTCGGACATGAGCCGTTCATGGCTCAGGCTGCAGCGGAATTTCCTGAAGTGGAGTTCTGCCATGCGACGGGCACGACCGCGCATACGGCTGGTCTTGACAATTTCCACAACGCGTTTGCTTCTATATATGAGGGACGTTATCTTGCCGGTATCGCTGCCGGTATGAAGCTCAACGAGATGATCGAAGCCGGCGAATTTACGGCTGAAGAAGCCAAGATCGGCTATGTCGGCGCTTACACATACGCTGAAGTTATCTCCGGCTACACTTCCTTCTTCCTCGGCGCAAGATCTGTCTGCCCGACGGCTACAATGGAAGTACAGTTCACAGGCAGCTGGTATGATGAGACGGCTGAAAAGGAGGCTGCAAATACTCTGATCCAGCGCGGCTGCAAGCTGATAAGCCAGCATGCCGACTCCATGGGCGCTCCGACAGCTTGCGAAACAGCGGGCGTTCCGAATGTATCCTACAACGGAAGCACTATAGACGCTTGCCCGAATACATTCATTGTTTCTTCCCGTATCGACTGGACGCCGTACTTTGAGTACATCATCAACTGCGTAGCAAACGGTGAAGAGATTGCTGCAGACTGGTGCATGGGCATAGAAGAGGGCTCCGTCGTTCTCACAGACGTCAATGCGGACGTTGCGGCTGAGGGAACTGAAGAAGCTATTGCTGAGGCTGAGGAACAGCTTATTGCCGGCGACCTTCATGTTTTCGCGACTGATACGTTCACGGTAGACGGCGAGACGCTTACCTCTTACATGGCGGACGTCGACACCGACGAGAATTATACTCCGGATACGGAAGCCATCTCCGACGGTTATTTCCACGAATCTGAGATGCGTTCCGCTCCGTATTTCGATCTTCGTATAGACGGCATTACGCTGCTTAACGAGATGTATTAAAAACAATTCTAAATAAGGCGGGGCAACACATATGCCCCGCCTTATATTGTCTTAGGTCTTTTTTAATTTTGAAAAATGTGTTATATATAATATGATGTATAGCGCTCTTTTGAAAATTAAAGACAGGAGGAGACATGGTGGGAGAAAAGGTTGCGGCTATTGAACTTAGAAATATAACAAAAACCTTCGGAAAGGTCATAGCCAATAAAGACATATGCCTTACCGTAAACCGCGGAGAGATACTTTCGGTTCTAGGTGAGAACGGCAGCGGGAAAACAACGCTTATGAACATAATAGCGGGACTTTATTTCCCAGACCACGGTCAGATCTTTATTAACGGTGAAGAAGCTGTCATAGCCTCTCCGAAGGATGCGTTCAATTACAGGATAGGGATGATACATCAGCATTTTATGCTGGTAGACGTTTTTTCTGCTGCTGAAAATATCGTACTCGGCTTCCGTGAGGAGGGAAAGTTCGATATTAAGAAATCGGCGGCGCGTATAAAGGGAATAAGCGAGCAATACGGCTTCGATCTCGATCCCATGAAAAAGATATACGATATGTCCGTGTCGGAAAAACAGATGGTAGAGATCATAAAGGTGCTGTACCGCGGCGCTGATATATTGATACTGGACGAGCCCACGGCGGTGCTGACACCGCAGGAGACGCAAAACCTGTTTTCGATACTCCGCCGCATGCGCGACGACGGCAAGGCGATAATCATAATCACCCATAAGCTGCATGAGGTTTTGGCATTGTCCGACCGCGTTGCAGTTTTGCGCAGGGGCGAGTATATAGGCACGGTAGATACGGCTAAAACGAATGAGTCGGAGCTTACAGAAATGATGGTAGGGCAGAAGATATCGCTGAATATAAAGCGCAGCGAGCCGAAGAATCCTGTCGACCGCCTTGTAGTTGAGGGTGTAAACTGCAACAATCATGAGGGAATAAAAATATTAAACAACGTTTCATTTACGGCGCGATCAGGCGAGATATTAGGCATTGCCGGAATTGCAGGCAGCGGGCAGCGCGAACTTTTGGAATCTATCGCCGGGCTGCAGCATTTGGAGAGCGGGGAAATACTGTACAACGATCCAAAAACCGGCGAGGTAGAAAATCTGCGTGATAAAACGCCTGTGCAGATACGCGACCTGGGCGTCCGCCTTTCGTTCGTGCCGGAGGATAGACTCGGCATGGGACTTGTCGGGAATATGGATATTACGGACAATATGATGCTTCGCAGCTATCGGAAGGGAAAGACGGCGTTTTTAGAGCGCAAGGAGCCAAAATCACTTGCCGAACGAATTATAGAACAGCTTGATGTTGCGACTCCAAGCGTATCGACGCCGGTGAGACGGCTCTCAGGCGGAAATGTGCAGAAGGTGCTGGTCGGAAGAGAGATCGCAGCTTCACCGACGGTGCTCATGGCTGCATATCCGGTGCGCGGGCTCGACATCAATTCCTCCTACCTTATATATAATCTGCTCAATCAGCAGAAGGAGAACGGCGTCGCCGTTATCTTTGTCGGAGAGGATCTTGACGTTCTGCTTGAGCTGTGCGACCGTATAATGGTCATCGGCTCGGGACGGATAACAGGCATAGTTGACGCGCGCAGCGCGACAAAAGAAGAGATAGGGCTGCTGATGACAAAAACTGATGGGGGTGAAGACTATGAACAGCATTGATAAGCACAGCCGCGAACCGCTTTTGCATATAGCAAGACGTGACGCGATAGTGTGGTGGAAATCATGGACGATCCGCATATTGGCAGTCGTTGCCGCGCTTATCGTCTGCGCTGTCGTAACCGTTTTGCTAACGGGAGAAAACCCGCTTGATGTTTACATAACGATGATCGACGGCTCCTTCGGAACTACCAGAAGGCTGTGGAACATGCTGCAAAGCGTAGCGATGCTGCTGTGCATATCGCTTGCGGTAACGCCCGCGTTCAAAATGCGCTTTTGGAATATCGGCGCAGAGGGGCAGGTTTTGGTCGGCGGATTTGCAACGGCGGCATGTATGATCCTGTTTACCGATAAATTTCCGACGTGGCTGCTTTTTCTCGCGATGATCGTAACAAGCATCGCGGCGGGCGCAATATGGGGATTTATACCTGCGTTTTTCAAAGCGAAATGGAATACGAACGAAACGCTGTTCACGCTGATGATGAATTATATAGCGATCCAGCTCGTATCATATTTTTCGTTCATATGGTCTGTGCCAAAGGGCTCCGGGCAGATAGGCGTAATAAATCTGCAATCGAGAATAGGGTGGCTTCCGGCTATCGGGGGACAGAGCTATCTGCTTAATATCCTGATAGTCGCGGCGCTCACTGTGTTCATGTATGTTTACCTGCGGTATAGTAAGCACGGGTACGAGATATCCGTTGTCGGCGAAAGTCAGAATACGGCGCGATATATCGGCATAAATACAAA
>CALWWO010000013.1 GCA_944385265.1 uncultured Oscillospiraceae bacterium | reverse complement strand
CTTTACATCGGAAAAGTCGAGTATATCCCGTGTGACAGTCGATACCTCTGGTGCGCTGACCGCGCCGATCGGCTCATATCCTGCCAAATGGTCCAAAAGCTCGTTTATGTTTTTAACAGGATATACGTCCACACTGCCGGCAAAAGCCGCCTCATACGCATTATCTGCCGGTACGAACAGCTTTTTTATCCCTGCTCTTCCGGCGCTTCTCGCCATCGGCAGCACCCCTTTTACGGGACGAAGTTCTCCGGTAAGCGACAACTCGCCTATAAACGCGGCGTCCTGCGGGATATCCGATATCTGACCGGAGGACGCGAGTATCCCGAGCAGTACCGGCAGATCATACACGGTGCCGAGCTTTTTCACATCCGCCGGCGCTAAATTTACGATGACCCTGCTCACCGGAAATTTCAGCCCGCAATTTTTACATGCGGCGCGGACGCGCTCGCGCGCCTCTTTAACGGCGGCGTCAGGCAAACCGACTATATCGAAAGCGGGAAGCCCGTTTGAAAGGCTGCACTCCACCGAGATCTCAAATCCCGTTATACCGTTTAATCCGAGCGATCTTACCGATGATACCATATTATTTCACATCCTTTATATTATTTTACCATTATTCCCCTCTCCTATCAATCCGATTTTAATCAAGACCTGATCTCGCCTTAAAACTGTTAAAATTCCTCCGCCCATTCAAGACAAGCAAAAAACCGGCTTATACAAGCCGGTTTTGACGCGCCCGCAAAAACATTTTGTTTTTGCGGGCAATTTTTTGTATTCTGATATTATTTCAGATTCCCGAGCGCATAATCCGTTGCAAACCAGAGGCGCTCAGAGTCCATGACGTCGCTCTCATGGCACTCTCCCTTTAAATGCATCATCTTACGGTTATTTTCCGTATACGGCTCCCACTTTGCAAGTCCCTCGCCGTTCGGATCGCCGTATTTGATGAAATTTGTCCAGTAGGCGTTGATCCTCTTTGCAAACTCGTAATCCTCGCCAGTGTAATCGCGCCAGCTCCGCAAAAACGTCATATGCAGATACATATGCTCGGCAGAGTGGAACGCGCCCATCCCGTCTTCTCCGGGCGGTACCTGCTCGAATCTGTACAAATACCCCGGCTTTCTGCCATTTTTATCAAGCATACGCACCCAGCCGAGCGCCTGGATGAACATATCCTCGGGTCCGAAATTTTTCGCAAGCTCGAGATATTTCTCAGGCTCGTCGGCGTGTATGATCTCAAGATATTTATCGGCGTATTTCCCGTACTGCTGCTTTGCGGCTGCGCGCACGGCTTCCATATCCGTATTCACCGGATGCCTCATATCGTCTTCATTCGACCCGATCATATAATCGGCGTCGTTTATCATATTGCCAAGCATTATCTCGCTATACGTCTTTGGCAAAAGATATCCGTCATGGTTAGGAGTGCAGGCAGCCATTCTGCCCATCTCTTTGAACATGCGGTCAAACCCCTCCATGACCTCCATAGCCGGGAGCTTTCTCGCTTCCTCAGCGTTTTTTACGCCCATATATTCGAAGAATTTTTCGCCAAGCTCCTCGGCGTCCTCCAGATCCCATTTGCCTTCCGTCAGCATACCGCCAAATCCGCCGCCGGACTGCATTATCGCGCCTTTGAAAAGTCCCTTTGACAGAGGCGAGCAGGCATGCGTGCACACGCTGCGCCCGCCGCCGGATTGCCCGAATATCGTGACCTTTTCGGGATCCCCGCCGAACGCCGTAATATTCCTCTGCACCCATTTGAGCGCCGCGATCTGATCGAAAATACCATAGTTGCCCGACGTTCTTGCGCCGATCTCACGTTCAGCCTCAGCGGACAGCTCTGGATGGGCAAGAAAACCGAGTGCGTTAAGGCGATAGTTTATGCTAACGAAAACTATGCCCTTTTTTGCAAAAGCCTCTCCGTCTATCTCCATTTTGTGACCAAAGCCCTGCCTAAGCCCGCCGCCATGTATCCAGACTGAGACGGGCAGCCTCTCCTCCGGCGTATCGGCAGGAGTCCAGACGTTTAAGTACAGGCAGTCCTCGCTCATCTCAAGCGGAGTCGGCCAGAATTCTTTGCGGTAAAAATTCGTCACAGGCATCCATTCCTGCGGCGGTATCTTACCGTATTTATAGCATTCTCTCACCCCGTCCCACTGCTTCGGCGGCTGCGGCATCCTCCAGCGGAGCTCGCCTACCGGCGGCTTGGCGTACGGAATACCCTTAAATACTGTGATCGCCTGATTGCCGGCTGGCAGTCCTTCCACCAATCCACTGTCGATTTTTGTGACCATAAATGACATGTCAAACCCTCCTTTGATTATTTTTACAGTATGATTCGTTTAAAGTATACTGTTCGCTTACAACCATCATACCATTTATTTTACCGCTTTTCAATAGACCTACCGCTTTAACGCGCGTCTCTTGTAATTGCCATCCATACGCAGTATACTGTAAATAGAATTTTTAAATGGAAGTGAGACAATGATCGCGGCAAACTGCGAAAACTGCTGGTATTACGATTATAACGAGGAGCTTGACGACTATATATGCATACAGGATTTTGACGAGGACGAAGTATACCGCATACAGTCGAGAAGATCGAAAATGTGCCCGTATTTCAGAGGCGGGGACGAATACAGCGTCGCAAAAAAGCAATAGAAAAGCATCCCATACGAAATCGTATGGGATGCTTTTTATCATCGGGTCATTCGACTGAAATCATATAGTAATATACGGGCTGCCCGCCGTTTACGACGTTGATTTCCGCTTCAGGCAGCAGCTCTCCAAGCTTTTGCGCCGCTTTCTCAGCGTTTTCTTCAGATACGCTCTCTCCGTAATAAACGGTAATCATCTCAGGCTCGTACTGTGTCACCGAGCCGGCGATGCCTTTTAGTATCGTGTCAAAATCGCTGTTACTGCACACGAGCGTGCCTTCAAGCAGCGCAAGATATTCATTCGCCTTTATCTTCATTCCGTCAAATTCAGAATCGCGTGCCGCATATGTTACGAGAGCCGTGCGGACGCTTGTCAGCGATTTTTCCATCTCGGCAGTCAATTCGTCCTCTTCAAGAGACGTATCCATATTAAGGAGAGCCGTTATTCCCTGCGGGATCGTTTTCGTCTGCACGATAATGACCTTTTTGCTGGAAATAGGGGCGCACTGCTGTGCAGCCATGATTATATTCTTATTGTTCGGCAATACATAAACGATCTCAGCCGGGGTCTTTTCTATAGCCTTGAGTATATCCTCGGTCGACGGATTCATCGTCTGTCCGCCGGTAATGATCTGATCGGCTCCAAGCTCTGTAAACAGCTCCTGAAGTCCCGCGCCGGCACATACGGCGACGACGCCGTACTTCTTTTCCGCCGCGGCTGACAACATATCGTCCTCCTTCTCCTCATCCCCGGCATTGCCCTGCGCCACCATATTTGTGTGCTGCTGACGCATATTCTCGATTTTTGTGGTCACAAGCGAGCCGTACATAAGCGCCTGGGTTATGACGTTTCCCGGCTCGTTCGTGTGCACATGCACCTTTATGATATCGTCGTCCTCCACAAAGACGAGACTGTCGCCGATGCCGTTTAGATAGTCCCGCAGTACCTCCGGCGATTTGTAATTTTCACGGTTTACGATAAACTCTGTGCAATATGCGTATTTTATATCTTCAGTTTCAAACTCGGCAAAAACATTTTCATTTTCAGAACCTGATGCGCTCTCTTCAAGCTCCACCATTTCTCCGCACAGCGCCTTACGCATACCTTTAAGTATGCATATAAAGCCCATACCGCCTGCATCCACTACTCCCGCCTTTTGCAGAACAGGGTTTAAATCTATCGTCTGGGCAAGCGTTTCGCGCGCTTTTTCTATGACTACGTCAAAAAATTCTTCCACATCCGTAGTGCTTTCACATATCTCTGTCGCTTCCTTCGCCGCAAGCCTTGCAACAGTCAGGATAGTCCCCTCAGTCGGCTTCATTACAGCTTTATAAGCCGCAACGACGCCCTCCTCGAGCGCAGACGCCAAAAGCACGGTATCCGCAGTATCACGGTGCTTTAAGACCTTTGCAATACCCCTGAAAAGCAGAGAGAGAATAACACCGGAATTTCCGCGCGCGCCTCTTAAAAGCGCATTTGCCGTAATTACCGCAACGTCGCCCGTAGTGTTGGGATTTTTCTTTTTCAATTCAGCGACCGCTGAGTTGATAGTAAGGCTCATATTCGTTCCCGTGTCGCCATCAGGAACCGGAAATACGTTAAGTTCATTTATCTGCTGCTTATGCATCTCTATCAATGCGGCAGCATTTATTATCATATTCTTAAATGTTTCGCCGTCAATTATTTGTATCAACTCGGTTTCCTCCGTCTAATTAGCTTTTTGCACACATTTGCAGCACTTAGTCCGCCGCGATAGAGTCAATAAAAACATTGACCTTATTCACATCCGCGCCGGTTACGTTTTTTACTTTGTATCCAACCTCGCTTATTATGCTGTGGCACAAAGCCGGTATATTTACTCCCTTGTCGACGATTATATGGAGTTCTATGGAAACTGCAGCATCAGCGTCATACGAAATATAGACGCCCTTGCTCATAGCTTCTCTTTTCAAAAGGTGCACAAGCCCGTCGTTTACAGACCGCTTTGCCATTCCCTTTAAGCCGAAACAGTTTGTCGCCGCGTCGCCGACCAATGTTGCAAACACGTTTCCGGAGATATATATATAACCTTTGTCAGCCTGTAATTTTATCATCCAATCAGCTCCGTTCTTTAAGCATCGGTTTTCAATGTATAACACGCTGGATCTCAGTTAGTCTGTATATTATAATACATAATCTATCAAACTACAAGTGCAAATAAAATATAAATATGTCTCTGCCCCATTGATTTTTTTCATTTTTAATGTAAAATGTAAATACAAGCCATTTTATGAAAGGTAATATAAGGAGGCTCTTATTATGAAAAACTGCAAGTCCAACCGCAACTGTATATTTACAATTATCGGCATTCTCGTTGTCCTTATAGCCGCCGCGGCTTTGATATTTGTCTATTTTGAAAAAATATATGATTTCTTTTCAAAAGTAAAGACATTTTTTGCCGATCTGGTCGCCAATCTCTCCTGCCGTTCCTCTCGTGCCGACGGGTACGAGCGCGGCGATGAATATCAGGATTTCGCCGATATCGATATGTAAAGTAAAAAAGCAAATCAGCTATAGACCATTGTATTATACTGCCGGCAGAGCCATATTTCAATAATATTTGCTTGCAGCGCTGTGCTGAAAACAGCGCACGTAATTTCAAATCTGAAGGAGCAAACTTTTTATGCACAACCTGTGGCACAACATAAGACCGTCTCGAATAACGCCGGACGATTTTATCGCTGTGATCGAGATCGAAAAAGGTTCAAAAAAACAAATATGAGCTCGATAAAGAAACAGGCGCGATCATTCTTGACAGAATCTTGTATACGTCCACACATTATCCTGCAAATTACGGCTTTATTCCGCGTACGTATGCCGATGACGGCGATCCGCTTGACGTCCTCGTCATCGCCAGTGAAAAGATACGCACGATGAGTCTTGTCCGATGCTACCCTATAGGGGTAATGACGATGACCGATAACGGCAGGCTTGACGATAAGATCATCGCCGTCCCCTTTAACGATCCGAATTATAACATTTATCACGAACTGGACGAGCTTGCGCCGCATATATTGGCAGAAATCAGTCATTTCTTCAGCGTCTATAAGACGCTTGAGGGAAAAGAAACGAAAGTAACAGATGAGGTCCAGGGAGCAGCGGCAGCGAAAGAAATAATCCAAAGCGCGCTCGATTCATATGTCGAAAAATTTTGCAGATAACAGATTAACGGGTCGGCGCAAAATCATATAATACGCGATTCCAGGAAAACCAAGTCGCATTTATTTTTAAGTCAACATAAACGGTCGCCGAAAAATAGCGGTCGCATCGTATGCGGCAAAAGTTATGGCGCTTACAAAAAAACGCCATGAAAATTATGATACTAAAACGGCGGAGCCTTTTTAGGCTCCGCCGTTTTTAGCCTATTTATACATGCATTCTGCCATTGCGAAATGC
>CALWWO010000012.1 GCA_944385265.1 uncultured Oscillospiraceae bacterium | reverse complement strand
TGCGCTATCTGGGCGTCGCCGTCTGCTCGCTTGGAACAATGCTAACGCGTTTTCTCCCGTTTTGGATATTCTCGTCAAAACGCCCGACGCCGAAATACATACAATATCTCGGCAAAGCTCTCCCATCAGCTATTTTTGGGATGCTCGTCGTATATTGTCTTAAAAACCTGAGCATTACCGGCGGCAGCCACGGTATCCCTGAGTTTATCGCGATCGCGGTAACTACTTCGCTCCACCTTTGGAAAAGGCAGATGTTTCTCTCTATCGCCGGCGGGACGATATGCTATATGCTGCTTGTGCAGTTTGTTTTTTAAATTGAAGCTTTGCCCGTTTTATGCAAGTTGAGCTCATCATACTCATAAAGAATTTTAAGTGGAGCATGACCGTCAAAGCCGCCTTTTTCACTGTGATATAATATAGAAATACGGCGAGGGCGCCATAAAAATGGCGCTCTCGCCGCGCTTTACTCTGCGGTAGCAGGGTTTTACAAGATAATGCAAATAAGTCCGTTGCTTCCGTCGTTTATGATCCTCTGCAACGTCTCGCGCAATTTTGCCTGCGCTTCCACGGGCATACGCTTGATTTTTGCGTTGAGTCCCTCTCCGGCTATGTCGTAAAGCGATTTGCCGAATATATTGGACTCCCATATTTTCTTCGAATCGCCCTCAAATTCCTGAAGCAGATAATTTATAATATCCTCTGACGAACGCTCTCCGCCCACGCCCGGCGATACCTCTGTCTCGATATTCGCCATGATCATATGTATAGATGGCGCGCTCGCCTTTAATTTCACACCGTAGCGTCCTCCCTGTTTTACGATCTCCGGCTCCTGAAGCACCAGTTCCTCCTTTTTGGGGAGCACGATCCCGTATCCTGTCTCGCGCACTTCTTTGAGAGCTTCAGCCACCTTGTCATATTCCTCTTTTACGCCTGACAGCGACGTGAGCAGCGATATGAGATCTCCGTCGTCGTTTACCGCAAAGCCGGAACGCTCGCTCAAGGTTTTATAAAACAGAGCCCGCGGGAGCTCTACATTTACCGTTACCACGCCGTTTCCAAGATTTATTTCGTTTACGGAGGCGTTTTCTATTCCCTCTTCCAGGCTTATTGCAGCCACCGCTTCGTCCACGTCGCGGATTTTATACACCTCGGACGCGCCTTTAAGCAGAGCGGCGTAAACATCATGCTTTATCGGATGCTCCATTTCAAGCGCGTCTACCCATGACGGCAGGTTTACGCCGACCTCTGTCGTGCTAAACTCGTATAATACGGATTTTATTATATCCGAGATCTCGTTTTCGCACATCGTCATGCAATCCGCCGTGATCGCCGTCACTCCGTATTCCTGCATTATATAATCTCTTACCGCCAGTGCGGAAGCTGACGTGGGGTCTGATGAGTTTACGACTACGAGAAACGGCTTGTCGAGCTCTTTAAGCTCGGTAATGACTTTCCTCTCGGCTTCGATATATCCCTCGCGCTCCAAATCGGTTATGCTGCCGTCTGTAGTAATGACGATACCTATTGTAGAATGCTCGTTTATCACCTTCCGCGTCCCTATTTCCGCAGCCTCGCTCATGCTTATTTCATGATCGAACCATGGAGTTGTGACCATTCTCTCCTCGCCGTCCTCAAACTGCCCTATAGCTCCGTCCACCATGTAGCCTACGCAGTCTATAAGCCTGACGGAAAAGGACGCTCCGCCCGGCATTTCAAGCTGTACAGCCTCCTCCGGCACGAATTTCGGCTCCGCAGTCATGATCGTTCTGCCTGACCCGCTCTGCGGAAGTTCATCCTTTGCGCGCTCTTTCATATAGACGTTGTCGATATTTGGGATTACCAAGCACTCCATAAAGCGTTTGATAAACGTCGATTTCCCCGTCCTCACGGGACCTACTATACCCAAATAAATATCGCCGTCTGTACGAAGCGCGATATCCTGATATATGCTCGTATTCGTCATAGCTGTATCCTCCGATATGTTTGTTTGCTAATAAATATGCCAGGCATAAATCGAATATTACATGTATTTCAAACAAGCCCGCGTATTTATGCGTCTCCGGCTATAGGGGCACATTTTACCTAAAATTTACACTAATACTCCCTATATCTTGCGTCGTTGTGGTATAATGTTTAAATATGACTGGCAGTATGATCATTACAGGGAAACGCGGCGGTCGTTTCCGGAAGGAGAGTAAAAGAAAATGTGGGCAGTAATCGATATCGGCTCTAATACCATCCGGCTGGCAATATATTCGTCAGCGCAGGGGCAGCCTAAGGCAATGCTTAATAAAAAATACGCGGTCGGTCTTGCCGGCTACGTCGATGAATCAGGTCGCGTCCGCCCCGAGGGTATCCAGGTGCTTCTGGACGTTTTGCTGGATATCAAAACGATACTTGAATATATCAAACCGGAGAAAACCTTTCCGTTCGGAACGGCAACTCTGCGCAACAGCGCCAACGGTCCTGAGATCGTTGAGCTCATACGCGAGACCTGCGGCTTTGACGTTCACGTCCTGACAGGCGAGGAAGAGGGCGTTTTCTCGTATCGCGGCGCTTTGGAAGGCGGTATCGGAGACAGCGGTCTGCTTATCGACGTCGGCGGCGGCAGTACTGAGCTTACATTTTTCAAGAATAACGAGGTTATTAAAGCTTTTTCGATGCCGCTCGGCTCCCTCAATCTATATAAATCTTTTGTGGACGGACTTTTGCCCACACCGAAGGAGAGCCGCAAAATAAGGAAGGTCGTCAGAGACCGCCTGCGCGAGATCCCTCTTTCAAAGGACGGGCTGATAACGCAGCCGATATACAGCGTTGGCGGGACTGCCCGCTCTGCTCTGCTGCTGATGCGGCAAAAATATTCCTTGGAGCAAAGCAATGAGTACACTGTTGCACAGCTTAAGGATTTCCTTTCTTTTGCAGAACAGTCGCCTAAAGAGCTGATGCGCGATATACTCCGTATCGTTCCGGACAGGATCCATACGATGATCCCGGGTCTGCTTATTTTCAGCACTATAGCAAAGTATTACAACTCATCCAGCTTTATAACAAGCAAAAACGGCGTAAGAGAGGGATATCTCATGTGCCAGCTGCAAAACATCGCCTCCGCCTCCGGCGGATGTTAACGCCTTTGTCTTGCAATACACGCAATAGATATATAAAAATATAATCCTCAATATTAGATAGTTTACATAGGGAGTGGTATGTGTGGATAAGCTGTTCAAAAAAGGGTTTACCCAGAACAGAGAGCTGTCATGGTTGTGCTTTAACGACCGTGTTCTTTCGGAGGCTACGGATGAATCCGTACCTCTGCTCGAGAAACTCAAATTCATCTCTATATTTACAAGTAATTTGGACGAGTTTTTTATGATACGCGTCGGCAGCCTTTTTGATTTAATGAGCGTCAATGAAAAAGCGGTGGACAACAAGTCCGGCTTAACGCCGCGCGAACAGCTCGATAAGATCTTTGAGGCTGTCCGCCCGCTTTATGCAAAGCGCGACAAGCTTTTTAAGGACGTTGAAAACCATTTGCGTATTCACGGGATATATAATCTCAGTTTCAACGAGCTGGAAAAGAGCGAGCGTGTTATCGTCCAGCATTATTACAGAGCGTCGATCGAGCCGATATTGTCTCCGCAGATCGTGGACACGCATCACCCGTTTCCGCATCTGGCAAACAATGTCGTCCATATCGGCGTAATGCTCCGACACAAGAATCGTGAAATATTCGGCGTTATTCCGATCCCGGCGGCTCTGCCGCCAGTCTTCTATCTTCCGGACAGCGCGACAAAATACATCAGCATTGAAAATATCGTACTGGAATACGCGGAGGAGCTTTTCGCGCCGTATACGGTCCACGAAAAAGTAATATTCTACGTCACCCGCAACGCCGATGTAAACGCCGACGACGAGGTGTTCGCAGACGGCTCTGACTTCCGGAAGCGGATGAAAAATGTATTGAGCCAGCGCAAAAGGCTCGCGCCTGTCCGGCTTCAGCTTTCCTCGCATATCAGCAAAGACTTTTCCGAATATTTCATGGACAAGCTGGGTATATCCGATGCTCAGATATATGTTACGAAAGCCCCTATGCAGATGGACTATGTGTATTCCCTCATATCTAAAATACCTAAGGAAAAGCAGGGCGCTCTGACCTATAAAAAATTCACTCCAGTATGGCCCGGCACTGTAAGGCGCGGCGAGAGCATATTAAAACAGGTCGAAAGGAAGGATATCCTTCTGTCATATCCGTTTGAAAGCATGGATCCGTTTCTTCAAATGGTCAAAGATGCGGCTCATGACCCGCAGGTCGTCTCTATAAAGATCACTATATACAGGCTTGCAAGCCACACAAAGCTCGTTGAATATCTCTGCGCCGCCGCTGAAAATGGAAAGGACGTCACGGTGCTTATCGAGCTTCGCGCAAGATTTGACGAGCAGAATAATATTGACTGGTCGGAAAGGCTTGAAGATGCTGGCTGCAACGTCACATATGGGTTTGATTTTTATAAGGTGCATTCCAAAATATGCCTTATTACGCTTAATAACAAGAACAACGTACAATACATAACTCAGATCGGGACGGGAAACTACAACGAAAACACAGCTAAGCAGTATACCGATCTGTCGCTGCTCACCTCGAATCAGAATATCGGACGCGATGCGGCTGAATTTTTCAAAAACATGGCGATATCCAATCTGTATGGCGAATATCAGCATCTCCTTGTCGCCCCCGTCTCTCTCAAACCCACGCTGCTGCGCCTGATCGATGAAGAGATCAAGAAGGGCGAAGACGGCAGGATATTTATAAAGATAAACTCTATTACCGACGCGGATATACTTGACAAGCTTTCAGAAGCGTCCTGCGCCGGCGTCAAAATCAAAATGGTGGTACGCGGTATCTGCTGCCTGCTGCCGGGAATAGAGGGAAAAACCGAAAACATACAGATAAGCAGTATCGTCGGTCGCTATCTTGAACACTCGCGGATTTATTGCTTTGG
>CALWWO010000011.1 GCA_944385265.1 uncultured Oscillospiraceae bacterium | reverse complement strand
ATATTCTGCAAGTTTTAATCATCGCTTGCATCTGATACGCCAAACCAGCCTAACGTATATTCCCAAAAATCGAGCGCCGTCTCAGTCATCAGGCTCTTCCTTTTCCGCATCACTGAAACCGTCCGCTCTATGTCATAATTTTCTATATCTAAAACAAGTATGTCGGGTGCTATAAGCTTTGCGTCAGCCTCACAGCTCTCAGGCATTATCGATGCTGCCAATCCCGCATCGATATACCTTATTTTCATAATGAAATTAGTCGTTGTCATGTATATTTTGGGTGCAAAGCCCGCAAACCAGCAAATCTCATTAGTCAGATCGCGTGCAAACATATCATATCCTCTGCTCACTATAAACGGCATGTCTTTTATTACCGAAAGATCGATACTCTCTTGCTCTTTTGGGATTTTTAGCTGTGTAGGCGAGATAAAAAGCTTATACCTCTCTTTGCGCAGCGGCACGCTTATCCAATGCTGTCCCCTTTTTATATTTGCCGGAGCGCCGTGGAGCGAATAGAAAATAAAATCCTCATCGTCAACGGTTTTAGCGGGGATCCTTTGACCCATTTCTATACTCACCATCGGATTCAGCTTTGAATACTCTATCACCATCGGCTGTATAGTATCGCAATAAGTATACAGCCCGCAATATAAATACGCCTCATACTCGTACAATAATTTTTGGGCTTTTTCAATGCCTTGCTGGAGAGACGCCATAGACTGAGCCGCGTATTTTGCAAACTCCTCGCCGCTTTTATTCAGTCTCAGTTTTTTACCTGAACGGTCAAAAAGCTTTACTCCCAACTCATTCTCCAGTGCGGAAATGCTCCTTGAGAGCGCAGACTGCGTAATATTCAAAAAATCTGCTGTTTTTGACACATGCTCGTATTGTGCAAGCTGTAAAAAGTATTCAATACTGGTGATATCCACTTATCGATAACCCTCTTCCGCATTTCTAAGATTTTAACTATCTTAAAATTATATCACAAAATATGTAATAATTCAATATATGCAATAAGCAAAGCAGGCAAAACAAAAAGCGCCGTGCCCTATAAAGACACGGTGCTTTTATCAAACGACTTTTATTTGATGCCAAACTTCTTGTTGAACTTATCAACACGACCGCTGGCGTCTACCAGTTTCTGCTTACCTGTGTAAAAAGGGTGACACTTGGAGCAGATCTCTACCTTGATATCTTTCTTTGTGCTTCCCGTTTCAATGACCTCACCGCAAGCGCATCTGATAGTCGTCTGCTGGTAATCAGGATGAATTCCTTCCTTCATTTGAGTTCACCTCTTTCGTATTTCATCGTGCAGATGGTATTCTACCATACCGGATGCAAAATTGCAACAGTTTTATCAAAAAATTTGTTCAAGGCGCACCGTCTGCCCCGTACGCAGGAAAAACAGATCGGCTTCTTTGACATTTTGGCCGGTGATCTCAAACAGAGCGCGGCAGTAAGCCCTGATCTGTCCGGCATAGATTTTTGCACGTTCATTTATATTGAAGCTATTTACATTGTCAGTTTTAAAATCTATCACGACGAAGCCGTCCGGCTCTTCAAAAAAGCAGTCAATAACGCCCTGAAGCAGGATATTATCGCCGGTGCCGCTCCCATAAAAATCCTTTGACGGAACAAGTATGGAAAATTTAAACTCGCGCATACAGTTTTGCGCTTCTCTCATCCGTCTACCGAGCGCCGAACTGAAAAAGGCTTCAAGCATGGCTATATCGACGCTTTTGGCGTCCTCACGGTTTATGAGACCGTCCTCACTCAGCCGCACGATCTCCGCCTCTATATTTTCGCGGCTTACACATTTTTCAATGTCGATATACTGCATAACGAGATGCATAAGCGTGCCCTTTTCTGTTGCAGAGAGCTTATCGCTTTTTTCGACAAACGACGGGCGCTTTACTTTGATCTCGCGCAGCGGGCTTATCATGCGCTCCGCCTCCTCCGAGAGCTCAGCGTCTATAACAAGTCCTTTAAGCTCTGTAGCAGTAAGCTTTGACGGGATATTTTCGGCGGCGGCATAAGGATATTTGAAAGCCATATTTTCTTTTATCCTCTCCAACAGCTCCATATCAGGCAGCATTTCCTCATTTTCAAAATGCGAATACACCGTTTTAACGTCCTTATACGTTCCGCCGTTTATGAGCCGGATGTCCCACTCGCCGTCGCACTTGTCGTCTCCGCGCAAAATTCCCGCCTCGGGTCTGGCAATCGCCGCTCTAAGTACCCATTCGGCTGAATTTCTGCTGCCCATCAATATCTGCGGAGGTACGGGAAGACCGTGCTCCGTCCCCAGCCGCTTTTTTTCGCGCTCCCAGCTTGAGTACGAGCAGACCATTATAAGCTTTTCCTGCGCGCGCGTCATCGCGACGTAAAGCACGCGAAGCTCTTCAGCCATGGTCTCAAGCGAGAGTTTTTCGGCTATCGCCTGCCTTGCTATCGTAGTATACTCTATCTTTCGCTTCAGATCGCGCATTTTCGTGCCAATACCGAGCTTTGGATGTATCAGTATCTGTTTGCGAGTATCGTCCATATTGAACTTTTTTGCGAGATCTGCCAAAAATACCACCGGGAACTCCAGTCCCTTCGACTTGTGCATACTCATGATACGCACGGCATTTTCCGTCTGTTCGTCGCTGTCGCCTGACGGATCTTCTCCCTTTTCCATAAGCTGCCGCATATACGAAGTGAACAGGAAAAGCCCCTTATATCCCGCGCTTTCAAATTTGCGTGCGTATATCAGAAGCCGGCGGAGGTTTTTTACGCGCAGCTCGCCGCCCGGCATCGCGCCGATTATCCCAAGCATTCCGGTCGTATGGTAAATATGCCATATGAGCCGATCCGCCGTCATATCCGGCGCCGCGTCTCGAAACGATTTAAGCTCATCTAAAAACAGGCGGCATTTTTCATCCTCCTCCGACCTCATCATAAGCGCCTCGTAGAAATAGCCGTTTCTGTTTTTCAGCCTTATTGCGGCAAGATCGTCCGGCGTAAAACCGTACAGCGGACTTCTCAGCACCGATATAAGCGGTATATCCTGAAGCGGGTTGTCGATAACGGACAGGAGAGACATCATTATGTTTATCTCGACTGATTCAAAAAACGAATCGCTTCCGGCGAGTGCGACCGGGATATCCAGTCTTTCAAGCGCGGCGGCGTATCTCGGCGCTTTGCTTTTTGTCGAGCGCAGCAGGATCGCTATATCGCCGTATCTCACCGGGCGCAGATGACCGTCCTCATCGGTCACCTGCATCCCGCCGGAAACGAGCTCTCTTATGCGCGCGGCGATAAAATTCGCCTCTACTTCGATTTTTTCCGGCTTTTCCCCGTCTTCTTCAGCGGATAATTCGCTCATATCGATCACATCGAGCTCGACCTCGCGCTCTGAATTATCAGGGAATTCACGCCCGTCGTACAGATACTCCTTCTCGGTATAAGCCATCTCGCCAAACTGCGGCGACATCACGTTTTTAAACACGTAATTTACGGCTGACAGCACGCCGCTTCTCGACCGGAAATTGTTTGAGAGGATTATCTTTCGCCCCTCGCCTTCGCGCGCGTTTTCAGCGTCGGCGAACATATTGTACTTCTGCAAAAATATCGTGGGGTCGGCAAGCCTGAAACGGTATATGGATTGTTTTACGTCGCCCACCATAAAAATATTTTCGCCGCCGCGCGACACGGCGTTGAATATCATCTCCTGCACCGCGTTTACATCCTGATATTCATCCACCATGATCTCCTCATACTTGCCGGATATCTTTTCGGCAAGCTCGGTGCGAAGACCGGTATTTTCATCTACAAGCAGCTTTACAGCATAATGCTCAAGGTCCGAGTAATCCAACACGCCTCTTTTTCTTTTTTCCTCGCCGTATTCGCGGTCAAAATCCAGCACGACGGCGACAAGTTCCTCCACGACAGGTCTCATCGCGGTTATATCTCCGGCAAGCTCAGCCGAAGAGGCGGCGAGTTGTTCGCTTATCTTCTGCATTGCAGTCTTACATTTATTTCGCGTCTCTTTAAATTCGTCGTACCCCGATATGTTTTTCGGTCTCGGAAAAGGTACGTCGCTGTTTTTTACCGCCTCGTCCCAGCCGTAATCCATGGCGGCGGCAAGCCTTGTAAGCCCGTTGTACGTCTCTGTTAAGCTTGCGCCGTATGCCTTTTTGAAATCCTCATGCTCCTGCGCGCGTTCCAGCAGCATGCCCATTTCTTCTATCCACCACTTTATGGTTATTTTGTGCTTATTCAGCACAAATTCTCCCCACAAAGTCTGTGAAATGTCTGTTATTTCCGACATATCATACATCTCAAGCTGTTCTCTCGCCCACTTATCGGGTCGCGGATGGCTAAGCAGTTTATTATACGTCTCAAGCACTGTTTCTATGAGTTTTGAGTCGTCTCGTCCTGCCGACATCATATCGGCTAGAAGACCGAAATTCGGATGCTCCTGCATGGATTCGTACCGCTCGTCAAGCACGCTGTCAAGCACTGCACGGCGGAGCATGTCGCTTTCGCTCTCCTCCGCAATGCGAAAATCGGACGATATGCCCAAAGCGTGCGAGTTTTCCCTTATTATATTGCCGCAAAAGCTATGTATCGTGCTTATATCGGCTATGCAGCATAATCCGTACTGCCTGCGGAGCCTTCTGTTTTCCGGCTCTGCGGCGATACGGGCGGCAAGTTCGTCCATGATCTTGCCCTTCAGCTCCGAAGCCGCCGCCTTGGTATATGTTATTATGAGAAACTCGTTTATATCGTGCGCCTGTACCGGATCCGATATCCTATTCAGCAGCCGCTCGACAAGCACCCTCGTTTTTCCCGAGCCTGCCGACGCCGCTACGAGCAGCGCGCCGCCGCGGTTTTCGATCGCCGCCGTCTGTGCCGGAGTAAAATTCACTTTTCCCATTTAATTTTCCCCCTCTCCGGCGATCTTTTCCCATGCCTCCGCCGTTTTCAGCCTGCGGAGATACCGTATTTTATCGCTGCCGCTGCCGTCCTCAAAATGGCACGCCTCAAAATAATCGCACCAGCAGCAGGCGTTGTCCATCTCTCCGCGGTAATACGGCTGCGCCTCTATCCGCCCCTGACGCAGCTCCTTTCCCATTTGGAGAAGCATTTTATCGATATGCTTTGAAAGCTTGCCCAGCTTTTCCAGCTCCGCTATGCTGTCGGACGATATGGACCCGTCCTTTTTAAACTTTACGGGCAGATATTTCGGCGCTTTTCCATGCTCCATAGCCTCGATAAGCTCCGGGTCGTTTAAAAACAGTCCGCTCCGGCGAAGCTTGCCCATACGCTCCGACTCGATCTCCTCCGCTGTCGAGCCCCGCGGCATCTCCATAATGATGTCGCGCGCAGGGGCGTACATTACGCCAGCCGGTACTATTTCTCTGCCGTATCGGCTATAACCCGTCTGTTGGAGCGCAAAAAGGTATATCAGCATCTGCATTCCCATGCCGTACCATATGTCCGACAGGCTAAAGGATTTTTTACCCGTCTTATAATCGACAACACGCAGGTACAGCTTATCGTTATGTATCCACGCATCGGCGCGGTCAACTATTCCGGTGACGCTTATTTCCGTTTCGCCGTCGCTCACCACGGCGGGCGGAAGCTCGCCGTCCGGCGCAAATGTGAGCTCGAAATCTACCGGCTTGAAATCGGAATTTGCAAGCTCGTCAGCCATATCTAAAACTACCGTCTCAGCGTCAGACGCCAGCCTGTTGAACAGATATTTGAAGCGGTTGTTTTTATCCTTAAAGCCGTTTAACGTGCTGTTTACATATTCGGCTGCGTATTTCCGCGTAAGACGGCGGCACTGCTCCCTGTCTATCTGCCCAAATCCGCCAAGCCTCTCCG
The DNA here is from genome assembly GCA_944385265.1 of uncultured Oscillospiraceae bacterium. Next base: position 267 of record CALWWO010000011.1, on the reverse strand, counting down.
CCTCTCCCGCCACATTTTCAAGCAGATAATGCATGAATGTACCCGCCTCCGGCGCGTCAAAGCCTGCTGTCGTCCGCTGCTTTGCCCTCAGCCCGTACTGCATGAAATATGAGAACCTGCATGCATAGTATTTGTCCACACGCGACGCCGTAACGCTGAGCTTCTTATTATAAAGGCGCTCAGCCGCGCCGGGCGACAGCCTCCCCCGCGGTACCGCCGCCGCCTTTTTCGCGTTTTCAAATTTCTGCCGCCAATCCGCCGAAAGCT
>CALWWO010000010.1 GCA_944385265.1 uncultured Oscillospiraceae bacterium | reverse complement strand
GACGAGAAGAACTCGATCTCCCACAGGGGAAAAGCGCTTTTGAATTTTGAAGAGGAACTGAAAAAGTATCTCGCGAGGGGGGATAAATGATGCTGACGAGCAAACAGCGCGCACAGCTAAAGGGAATGGCGTCGACGGCCGATACGATAATCCATGTCGGAAAAGCGGGGATAAGCGAAGGCGTTATAGCGCAGGTAGACGGAGCGCTCAAAGCGAAAGAGCTTGTAAAGGGCAAGGTGCTTGAAAACTCACTGCTTACGGCAAGGGAGGCGTGTGAGGCGCTGGCTGAGGCGTGCAGCGCCGAGCCGGTACAGGCCATAGGATCAAAATTTGTGCTCTATCGTGAAAATAAGGAACTCGACAAGGAAAAAAGGATCAAGCTGGTGAAATAAATTGAAACTCGGAGTTTACGGAGGAACGTACAATCCGGTCCACAACGGGCATATAAGCGCGGCGCTCTCCGCCGCCGGCAGTTTAGGGCTCGATAAGGTCCTGATGATACCGACAGCGACTCCGCCGCATAAGGATGTCCCGGACGGTATTGCTGCGGCACAGGATAGGCTCGAGATGCTGCGTCTTGCCGCAGCGTGTGACAAAAGGCTTGTGCCGTCCGATATGGAAATACGCCGCGGTGGTAAAAGTTATACGGTCGAAACGCTGGCCGGACTGAAAAAAGAATACCCATCGGCGGAGCTGTACCTGATAATCGGCACGGATATGCTAAGATCGTTTGAGACCTGGTACAGGGCGGCGGACATACTGAAAATGGCCTCGCTTGCCGTATGCGCAAGAAAAAATGCTGAAAAAGAGGAAATACCCGAACTTTCGGAAAACCTCAGGAAAAAATACGGCGCTGAAGTTACCGTTATAGAAAACGATATAGTCGACATTTCATCATCGGAGCTGCGCGGCCTTTTAAAAACGCGCAGGGGTGCAGAATATCTTGACGGCGCGGTATACGGGTATATAATCAAAAAAAGGCTATATGATGCGAAACCGTCATTTGAATGGCTGAGAGAAAAATCATATGAGATGCTCGATCCGAAGAGGATCCCGCACGTTAAAGGCTGCGAGGAGGAAGCTGAAAAGCTCGCAAATCGATGGGGCGCTAATGTCGAAAAAGCAAAGGAAGCCGCGATTCTCCATGACTGCACAAAAAAGCTCGATCTGGAGCAGCAACTTGAGCTGTGCGCAGAATACTCGATAGAAACGGACGAGCTTGAGCGCGCGTCAGCAAAACTTCTTCATGCAAAAACGGGTGCCGCGATCGCGCGGGACGTTTTCGGTATGGGCGACGATGTGTATAACGCCATCCTTTGGCACACTACGGGGCGAGAGGATATGACGCTCCTCGAGAAAGTCATATACATGGCCGACTATATAGAACAGACACGCCGTTTTGAGGGCGTCGATGAGCTCAGAAAGCTCGCGTATGAGGATCTGGATGAGGCTATGATCCTGGGACTCCGTATGAGCCTTGACGATATGAAAGCCTCCGGCATAACGCCGCACGGCAGATCGGTAGATGCTCTGCGCTATCTTGAGAAGGAGCATCGCTGAACGCGCAAACGACGTAAAAAGAGGTAAATTTGCCTGCTTGCACTGTTCACAAACAGTACCTATGTGGTATAATATCCGCAAAAACGCGGGCATTTTATATAAGGCGGAAATGCTTACTTTTGCGCGATAAATAATACAAAAGAAAGATTGGCGGGTGAAAGAATGTTAACCTCTAAAGAGATGGCAAAAATCGCCGTAAAGGCGCTGGATGACAAAAAGGCGCAAAATATAAAGGTCCTCGCAACCAAGGATTTGACAGTGCTTGCGGATTATTTTATAATCTGTACGGCCACCTCGTCGACACACATAAAGACCCTGTCGGACGAGGTTGAAAAACAGCTTGAGGAACACGGTGAAACTTCGCTGCACCGCGAAGGATACAGAGACGGCGGGTGGGTGCTCGTCGATTTTGGATGCCTTGTAGTGCATCTTTTTACCAAAGAAGTGAGAGAGTTCTATTCTCTTGAACGGCTTTGGAGCGACGCTCCGGAGCTTGATATAAGCTCTCTGATCACAGAATGAAGAAGGGTAGACATGAAATACGAATTTAGCAGAATAGAAAAAAAGTGGCAGAAGAAATGGGAAGAGGACAAGGTGTACGCGGCCGTTACAGGCTCTGAGAAGCCAAAGTTTTACGCTCTTGTAGAATTTCCTTATCCGTCGGGAGAAGGGCTTCATGTCGGCCATCCGCGCCCGTATACGGCCATGGATATAATATCCCGCAAAAAGAGAATGGATGGGATGAACGTACTGTTCCCGATAGGCTTTGATGCTTTTGGCCTTCCGACGGAAAATTACGCGATTAAAAACAAAATCCATCCCAAAATAGTGACAGAGAGAAATATTGCACGCTTTACAAGCCAGCTTAAAATGCTCGGCTACAGCTTTGACTGGGACAGAGTCGTCGATACGACCGATCCAGAATATTATAAATGGACGCAGTGGATATTCCTCAAGATGTTTGAAAAGGGGCTCGCATATAAAACCAAGATGCCCGTCAACTGGTGTACGTCGTGCAAATGTGTCCTTGCGAATGAAGAAGTTGTAAACGGTGTCTGCGAGCGCTGCGGAGCAGAGGTCGTGCGCCGTGAGAAAAGCCAGTGGATGCTCAAGATCACGGAGTACGCCGAACGCCTTATCGACGATCTGGACGAACTGGATTTTATCGAGCGCGTACAAATCCAGCAGAAAAACTGGATAGGAAGATCTGTCGGCGCCGAGGTGGATTTTGATACGACCGAGGGGGATAAGCTGCGCATATTTACGACGAGACCCGATACGCTGTTCGGCGTGACATATATGGTCATCTCGCCGGAGCATGAAATACTTAACAAATGGATGACGAAGATCGAAAACTCCGACGAGGTAAAGGAATACCAGATGCAGGCTGCGCGCAAATCGGATTTCGAGCGCACCGAGATGGCGAAGGAAAAAACGGGTGTAAAGCTCTGCGGCGTAATGGCCATAAATCCGGTAAACGGAGTAAAAATACCTATATACATCTCAGACTATGTTCTCGCAACGTACGGCACAGGCGCTATTATGGCCGTCCCGGGACACGATACGAGAGACTGGGAGTTTGCCAAAAAATTCGGCATAAATATAATCGAGGTCGTTCAGGGCGGAGATGTCGAGAAAGAGCCGTATATAGATCATGACAGCGGAATCCTCGTGAACTCCGGCTTCCTCAACGGGCTGCACGTAGACGATGCCATTGAAAAGATGATACAGTGGCTTGAGGATAAGGGCATTGGCCAAAGGAAAGTAAACTACAAGCTGAGAGACTGGGTATTTTCGCGCCAGCGCTACTGGGGCGAGCCTATCCCTATAGTGCATTGTGAAAAATGCGGCTATGTCGCGCTGCCGGAAAGCGAGCTTCCGCTTGTGCTGCCTGATGTGGAAAACTATGAGACTACTGACAACGGGGAAAGTCCGCTCGCCAACATGGAGGATTGGATCAACACCACCTGTCCGCACTGCGGAGGCCCTGCAAAGCGCGAGACCGATACTATGCCGCAGTGGGCGGGTTCAAGCTGGTACTTCCTCCGCTATACCGATCCGCATAATAAAAACGAGCTGGCATCAAAAGAGGCTCTTGATTACTGGATGCCAGTCGATTGGTATAACGGCGGCATGGAGCATACGACGCTCCATCTGCTTTATTCACGCTTCTGGCATAAGTTTCTCTATGATATCGGCGTTGTCCCAACAAAAGAGCCGTACCAGAAGCGTACGAGCCATGGTATGATCCTCGGCGAAGGCGGGGAGAAGATGTCCAAGTCCCGCGGAAATGTCATAAACCCGAACGATATCGTGGATGAATTCGGCGCGGACACTCTCCGTCTGTATATAATGTTCATAGGCGACTTTGAAAAGGCCGCCCCGTGGTCGTCGACAGCTGTAAAGGGCTGTAAGCGTTTCTTAGACAGAGTTTGGAATCTCGCGGAGAATAAGCTCGGCGGAGATGAAAGCTATTCTGAGGCGAACGAGGCGTCCATATACAGGACGATCAAAAAGGTCGGCGAAGATATTGAGAATATGAAATTCAATACGGCTATCGCGTCTCTGATGTCTCTCGTCAACGAATTTTATGAGCATGCCCCGTCAAGAGGCGATATAAAAGCTCTCCTGCTGCTTCTGTCGCCGTTTGCGCCGCATATCGCAGAAGAGCTGTGGGAGATACAGGGATTTGGAAACGGCTATTGCTGTCAGCAGAAATGGCCCGAGTATGACGAAAGCAAGACCGTGGACAAGGAAAAAGAGATCGCCGTACAGGTAAACGGCAAGCTCAAGACCACCGTGAAGATCCCTGTTGACGCCGACGATGAGACTGTACTCGGCATAGCTAAGGCTGATGAGAAGATCCAAAAACTCATGAATGGGATGGATGTAGTGCGCACTATCGTCGTAAAAAACAAACTGGTAAATATCGTTTTAAAACCTGCAAAATAAAGTTTTTTGTTGACTTTTCGCAGACAGAAGTATATAATATCGTTTGTTAATGCCACGTTGATGGCCCTTAAAGCGCCTAACGGCGTATTTGGAGGGAGGGAAAATAGATGTCTGAAGTCCATGTTAAAGAAAATGAGTCTCTGGATAGTGCTTTAAAAAGATTTAAACGCAACTGTGCAAAGGCTGGTGTCCTGTCCGATCTGAGAAAGAAGGAGTATTATCAGAGTCCCAGCGTTAAGCGCAGGAAGAAATCTGAAGCCGCTAGAAAGAATAGAAACAAGAGATATTATTAAAGGTTTATTTTGCCCCAAACATTTCTGTTTGGGGCAAAAATTTTAAAAATCAGGGTTTAACAAATGCTGTCTCATACGGCACTTTTAAACTGATGTGCTTTCTATCGATAACATATGGCTGAATAAAAGGCCGCCCTGCTCTATATCGGGGGCGGGTATTTTGTAAGATGTAAGTAAAAAGCCGCCGGAGGTAGATTTTGCCAAGGCGGCTTTTGAAATGGAGAGATAGTACCGACATTTTACATATATTGTTGCAATTTAACAGTAGAAAAACGCGAGTAAACCTGCTATAATAACCAACATAAAAGAAAACAGCGAGTGTGAAAGCTCTAAATTCAGCAATATATACATATCTGGACGGCTTGAGATAGCATATATAGTGGTTTAAAGCGCCAGAGGAAACGAAAAAAGAAAAAATGTTTACAAATCAGCGCCAAAAGTTACAAACTGACATCAAGGGTTTAGTGCATAATGTAAAAAACAAGGCCTGAAAATTGTTCGACTTGCGCAAAAATTAAAATTAACGTAAAAAAATATTGAAAATAAAAAAGATTGACTTTATAATTCAAGTATTGTCCGGGATACATAAAGTTTGTAACCTGATACGGGGCACGGAATAAGACGGTTATCCCGCCGCACAAAGATCAATGGTTCTTAATTCCATCATTTTAAAAATTTTGATGCACGGCGATGCCGAACATAATGTGCCAAAGTGTAAATCGAACATATCCAAATATGTTCAAAATAAATTTTAAAATGTTTTAAAAATAAAAAGGAGTTGAATTGAGATGGTAAATAGCTTTCCGTAAAACAGCAGAGTGACAGATGAATTAGTAAAAAGCGAAAAGGAGAAGAAAATATGATTCGATACATATTCAAGAGAATTCTGCTAATGATTCCTGTTGTTCTGGGTGTAACGTGGGTAATTTTCACAATTATGTATTTTACACCTGGTGATCCTGCGCGAATCATTCTTGGCGTCGACGCGACGGAAGAAGATATCGCAGAGCTTCGGGAGAGATTGGGACTTAACGATGGATACTTTGTAAGATTCTTCGGATACTGCAAACAGGTATTCATAGACTTTGATATGGGTGAGTCCTATATCAACGGACGTAATGTTGGACAGGAGATATCGATGAGATTCCCGTACACGTTCCGCTGCGCGGCCATAAGCGTTGTGCTTGCGATTGTCGTCGGTATACCGGTCGGAGTATTTTCAGCGGTAAACCAGTTTACGTGGAAGGATAAAGCTGCGATGGGCGTAACGCTTCTCGGTGTTTCCGTTCCTAACTTCTGGCTTGCCCTTCTGCTCTCAATTGTATTTGCCCTGAAGCTTGGCTGGCTGCCGGCAACCGGTATAGGCACTCCGGCACACTATGTGCTCCCGTGTATTGCCCTTGCGGTCGGCGGTATGGCATCACTTGCTCGTCAGACACGTTCCGCCATGCTTGAAGTTATCCGTCAGGATTACATCGTAACAGCCAGAGCTAAAGGTCAGGTTGAATGGAAAGTTATTTATAAGCACGGTCTTATAAACGCGCTTATTCCTATCATCACGCAGGTTGGTTCAATGTTTGGTATGCAGCTCGGCGGCGCCATGATCTGCGAAACCTGCTTTGCCATCCCCGGCATAGGCACATACATGGTTTCGGGTATCAAGAACAGAGATTACCCGGCGGTTCAGGGGGCTGTTCTTTATACATCCATCGTATTCAGCTTCATCATGCTTGGCGTTGATATTCTGTACGCGTTTGTCGATCCTAGAATCAAGGCTCAGTATAGTTCAGGAGGTAAGAATTAATGGCAACTGCGACGAAGAAAAAAGAAAAGAAACAGAAAATGACCAGCGCTGCTATAGCGTGGAGACGTCTGAGAAAAGACAAAATGGCTATGGCTGGTCTTATATTATTTGGAATTCTTGTTGTCATTGCGATCATCGCTCCGGTTCTTATGACGCATGACTACTCGGCACAGGATCTGTACAACACATTTAAAACTCCGAGCAGAGAGTTCTTCTTTGGAACGGATCAGCTCGGAAGAGATATTTACAGCCGTATCCTTTACGGTGCCAAATACTCGCTTAGTATAGGCGTCAGCTCCGTTTCTATCGGCGGTCTCGCCGGTATAGCGGTCGGATGTGTCTGCGGCTACTACGGTGGCAAGCTTGATATGTTCCTGATGCGTTTCCTCGATATCTTCCAGGCTATTCCGGGTACGCTTCTTTCAATCGCGATATCCGCATCGCTTGGCCCAGGTCTCACAAACTGTATTATCGCTCTTACGATAGGCCGTATTCCTCCGTTTGCGCGAATGATGAGAGCTACGATGCTCAACATCAGAGGCATGGAGTATGTTGAGGCAGCGAGAGCTATTAACGCGAAAGACCCGAGAATCATATTCCAGCACATGCTTCCGAACGCGATTTCACCCTGCCTTGTCCAGGCAACGATGGGTATGGCAAGCGCCGTTATGGCTGCCGCATCCCTCAGCTTCATAGGCCTTGGCGTTCAGCCGCCTACGCCTGAGTGGGGTTCAATGCTCTCTGAAGGCCGTAACTACATCCGTGATTACCCCCATCTTGTCGTATTCCCGGGTATCGCGATCATGTGGTCGGTACTGTCGCTCAACATGTTCGGCGACGGTCTCCGTGACGTATTAGACCCGCGTCTTAAAAACTAGTTGAAGGAGGATACACACTAATGAGCAATGAAAAAAATAACGTTCTCCTTGAAGTAAAGGATCTTGTAGTACAGTACGTTACAAGCGATGAAACTGTCGAGGCTGTTAACGGTGTAAGTTTTACTTTAAATAAGGGCGAAGCCCTAGGCCTGGTCGGCGAGACCGGTGCCGGCAAAACTACCATAGCAAAATCCATCATGCGTATACTCCCGGATCCTCCGGCGAAGGTCGTCGGCGGTGAGATATACTTCGACGGGGAAGACCTGTTTGCCATGACTGAGCAGCAGATGCGTGATGTCCGCGGTAATAAGATATCAATGATCTTCCAGGATCCTATGAGCGCGCTCAACCCGGTCTTTACGGTCGGCGAGCAGATCGGCGAGGTTATTGGTCTCCACGATAAGAAGCTCTCAAAGCATGAGATCAATGAGGCTACCAAAAAGATGCTCGAGATGGTCGGTATCCCCGGCTCGCGTGCGTCAGAGTATCCGCACCAGTTCTCAGGCGGCATGAAACAGCGTATAGTTATTGCTATCGCTCTTGCCTGCAACCCCGAGCTGCTTCTTGCGGACGAGCCGACGACGGCTCTCGACGTTACTATTCAGGCTCAGGTTCTTGATATGATGCACAAGCTCAAGGACGAACTTGGAACTGCTCTTATTTTAATTACGCACGACCTTGGTATAGTCGCTGAAAACTGCGATAAGGTCGCCGTCACATATGCGGGCGAGATAGTCGAGTACGGCAACCTTGAGGATCTGTACGACCATCATATGCACCCGTATACAGAAGGTCTGTTTGGCTCGCTGCCAGACATCGAGGGAGACGATGAAAGACTCCACCCGATAGACGGTATGCCGCCAGATCCGACACAACTGCCCGTGGGCTGCAACTTTGCGGATAGATGCCCGTATGCAACGGATGAATGCACAAAGGCTGCGATACCTGCTTTTGAGGTATCCCCGGGTCATCTTGTACGTTGCGTGAAAGCCAAAGTAGCGGCAGAAGGAGGAAAGTAATATGGCAACACCATTGCTTGAAACTAGAAATTTAAAGAAATATTTCTCAACAAAGGCAGGGCCTCTGCACGCTGTTGACGATGTTACATTTACCCTTGACAAGGGCAAAACACTTGGCGTTGTCGGCGAATCCGGATGCGGCAAGTCTACTCTTGGAAGAACCGTTCTCCATCTGCTTGAAAGAACGGACGGTCAGATATTCTTTGACGGCGAAGACATTTCTGTCGTCAGCAAGGAAAAGCTCCGTCAGCTCCGCGAGAGAATGCAGATTATCTTCCAGGATCCGATGAGCTCCCTCAATCCGAGATTTTCCGTAAGCAAAACTCTTAAAGAGCCTCTTTTCCTCTCCGGTAAATATCAGAAGAGCGAGATAGAAGACAGAGTCGACAGGCTTATGGATACCGTCGGACTTGCGCCGCGTCTAAGAGAGGCATATCCGCACGAGCTTGACGGCGGACGCCGTCAGCGTATCGGTATAGGCCGTGCTCTGGCTCTCGACCCTGACTTTATTGTCTGCGACGAGCCTGTCTCCGCTCTTGACGTTTCAATTCAGGCGCAGGTTCTTAACCTGATGATGGATCTTCAGGATCAGCGTGGTCTGACCTACATATTCATCACTCATGACCTCTCCGTCGTTAGACATATTTCTGACGATATACTTGTTATGTATATGGGCACCATGGTTGAAAAGAGCCCGTCAAAGGAGCTCTTCCATAATCCGGTTCATCCATATACAAAGGCTTTGCTTTCCGCAGTTCCGTCGACCAATATCCATCGTAAGAAGAACCGTATTGTTCTTACGGGTGAGGTTTCAAACCCGGTAAATCCGGCTCCTGGATGCCGTTTTGCAAAGCGCTGCCCGTATGCGGCTCCGCAGTGTTCAGAACCCCAGGTGATGGAAGAGGTAGCTCCGAATCATTTTGTTTCCTGCTGCCGCTGGAAAGAAGTTCAGTAATCAACACCATTATTTTTATCAATCTTGTTGCAAAGCAGTTTATTGTGAGTCAGGCTGAAGGGAAGGCGGCTTGACATCACATAAACTGCTGGCAAAATAAATTTAGCAAAGTATTCAAAGGAGATCCTAGCGTGAAAAAAGTTATAGCATTTTTACTGGTAACTGTCATGGCACTCTCTCTTTTTGCAGGCTGCGGCGGCGATACCAGTACGTCCGGCACCAGCTCATCTGGCAACGGCGATGGTCCGAGAACAGATATTAGCATAGCGATGGCTGCCGATGCCGGCACATTCAATCCTTACGCCTCTTCTGCGGATGGATTTATGAAAGTTAAGTACAATGTTTATCAGGCATTATTTTATCTGACTCCGGAAAAAGAGCTTCATCCTGTTATTGCTGAATCCTATGAGCAGATAGATGACACAACGTATCGTGTAAAGCTTAAAGAGAACGTACACGATAGTGAGAACAACCCGATCACCGCCGAAGACGTTGTCTTCTCGATGCAGCAGGGTGCGGCTGGTAACATGGCTGCTACTTTCAAATACTCCACAGACGAGATCTGTGCAGCAATTAGCGATTATGAAGTAGAATTCTACTTTGCTCAGCAGACGTCATACGCCTTTACCTCAATGATGAATCAGATCATCATTATTGATAAGGGTGCATATGAGGCTTCCGATGATGAGTTTGTTAACAACCCCATCGGCACTGGTCCGTACGTTCTTACTGACTGGGTCGTAGGCAGTTCAATGACCTTTGAGCAGAATGAAAACTACTGGGATGATGATCCGTATCCGTACTTCGAGCAGAATATGGAGACTATCACCTACAAAGTTATCGCAGAAGCTGCGCAGCGCGCAATTGAGCTTGAGACAGGCGGCGTAGATCTTATTTATGACTGCCAGGCGACTGACCTTAGCCGTTTCCAGAGCAATACGGATTTCGTTGCTAACCAGGTCAACAGCACGAGAGTCCTTAATATCTACTTCAACTGCTCCGAGTACTCAAATTGTCGTGATGTTAGAATGCGCCAGGCAGTAGCTTATGCGGTTGACAGAAACGCAATAGCGGTTGCAGCTTGTGAAGGCCTTGGTGAAGCTTCAATGTCCATTGCACACCCTGTAACAATGGAGTGGAGGGACAGATACGCTGAGCAGGAGTTCTATTCACAGGATATCGCAAAAGCACAGGAGCTCGTTGACGAGCTCGCAGCCGAAGGCTATCCGCTTGAGTTCTCAATCATGACGGACGAAAATGCAACGAAGCGTGCTGCAGCTACCATTATTCAGGAAGCTTGCAAGCAGATTGGCGTTACTGTTGAGATTGAGCAGCTTGAATCCGCTGTTTTCCAGTCCCGTTACGGCGACCTGACAGCATGGGATTCTTACATGGGTCAGAATGCTTCCCAGATCTATACGACAGCTCTTATGACGACTCAGATCGACAGAACCGGTTATCCGGCAGATTCTGAGCTTCGCACGGCTATCGATGAAGCTTTCAAAGTATACGATGAAGCGACGTCTGATACAGTTGTAGAGCTTTGGAACGAAGAGATTCCGATCCTCCCGCTTGTTAATATCCAGGTTGTTTATGTTTACAAAGCCGGCCTTGTCGGTGCAGAATCACTGGATCTTAACAACATCATCCACCCAGGTTCTTGTTCTTGGGAATAATTTAAAATCCGATAATCAAAAACTAAATATCGCTTAGCTCAGTTTCTTCGCTATTCCCACGGGAAATAAATTAGCCAATCTAATCGCTTCAAATCGCTGGACATTTTGAAACTTTCATAAACTTGTTGCATATAGTTTATGGGGCAAAATTGATGGGAAGGCGGTTTAAATACCCCAAAGCTGTTAGCAAATACACTTCAAATCGAGTTATTTAAAGGAGAACCTAGCATGAAAAAATTAGTAGCATTATTACTGGTAACTGTCATGGCACTTTCTCTTTTCGCAGGCTGTGGCGGCAATGACTCTAGCGACACTGGTTCCGCTGGGACTAGCGGAGATTCCTCAGGCTCAGGCGAACACGCAAACGAAGTTGTAATCGGTATGGACTCTGACCCGGGTACGTTTAATCCGTACGCGTCGGCTGCAGCCGCATATCAGAAGGTTAGGCTTCTTGTCTATCAGTGCATGACGTACCTCGATCAGGATAAGACATATACGCCTGTTCTGGCCGAGTATACGGAGCAGATAGATGACACGACTTATAAAGTAAAGCTCAAGGAAAACATCTACGATTCCGCAGGTAACCACATTACTGCTGACGACGTTGTCTTCTCCTGTGAGCAGCATATGCAGGGCAACGGTATTGCCACATGGAAATACTCCGACCCCGATAAGCCGTTTGAGAAGACCGGCGATTATGAAGTTACTTTCTATTTCGCACAGAAGACCTGCTCGGCTTTTGATCAAATGACAAGTATGGTTGCCATAGTAAGCGAAAAAGCGTATACAGAGTCTGAAGACGAATTCGTTAACCAGCCGATAGGCACAGGCCCGTATAAGCTTGACAACTGGGTAGTCGGCAGTGAGCTTGTATTCGTAAAGAACGAGAACTACTGGGATGATAACCCGCATAAGTTCTTTGTCCAGAACATGGATAAGATCACATACAAGGTTATCGCCGAGGCTGCACAGCGCGCTATCGAGCTTGAGATAGGCGGCGTAGACTTTATCTACGACCCGCAGGCGACTGACCTCGCGAGATTCGAGTCCAGTGACACTGTCACACCGGAAGTTTTCT
>CALWWO010000009.1 GCA_944385265.1 uncultured Oscillospiraceae bacterium | reverse complement strand
GGTCAGCGTAAACTCGGGCGCGATAAAAAACCCGCGGCTCGTCGAGGACGCCGCAAAAAAATACGGCGACCAGTGCGTCGTGCTGTCGGCCGATATAAAGCGCGTGGACGGTAAGTTCACGGTGTTTGCCAAAGGCGGCCGCGAGAACACCGGCATGGAGGCGATAGAGTGGATAAAGCGCTGCGTCGGCATGGGAGCTGGCGAGATCGTCGTAAACTCCATAGATACCGACGGCGTAAAGCAGGGCTTTGACCTTGAGATGCTCGACGCCGTGTCGAACGCCGTAAGCGTCCCCGTGATAGCCTCCGGCGGAGCCGGTAAAATAGATGATTTTGTGCGGCTGTTTAAAACTCTTCCGAAGGTGGACGCGGGACTTGCCGCGTCGATATTCCATTTCGGCGAGGTGGATATAAAAGAGCTCAAGCGCACACTGCGAGAAAACGATATTATAGTGAGGTTATAAAAATGCTAAATATTGACGAACTGAAATTTGACGAAAAAGGGCTCATCCCCGCGATAGTCGTAGACGCCAAAAGCCGCAGGGTGCTGACGCTTGCGTATATGAACAGGGAGAGCCTTGAAATATCGATGGAAAAGGGGCTCACATGCTTTTGGAGCAGATCGCGTCAGGAGCTGTGGCTGAAGGGCGAGACGAGCGGCAACTACCAGCATATAATAAGCATCACCGCCGACTGCGACCGCGACGCGCTGACGGTGCTTGTGGAAAAGGACGGTCCCGCGTGCCATACCGGCGCAGATTCGTGCTTTAATGATACCGTATGGCAGAGCGACGAGTATCAGGATTTCACATATCAGGGGCTTATGGAGCTCATCGCGGGGCGAAAGACCGAGAAAAAAGAGGGGTCGTATACGACATATCTGTTTGAAAAGGGCATAGACAAGATGCTGAAAAAAATCGGCGAAGAGAGTACCGAGGTCATAATCGCCGCAAAAGCCGACGATAAAAAGGAGACGATATACGAGATCGCCGACCTCGCCTATCACGTCATGGTTATGATGATACAGATGGGCATAACGCTCGACGATATTTACGACGAACTCAAGTCGCGCCACGTCATCGACCATAAGGTCAAACAGGAAAAAATGACACAATGAGTATCAAAAAGAATTTTCATACGCACACAACATACTGCGACGGCAAAAATACCCCGGAGGAGACGGTAAAAGCCGCGATAGCTCTCGGATTCACAGCTCTCGGCTTTTCCGGGCACGCACATACGCCGTTTGACTTAAGCTATGCGATGTCTCACGCCGCCGCCGATAAGTATTACGCTGAAATAAACGCTCTCAAGGCTGAATACTGCGGACGGATAGAGCTGTACTGCGGCATAGAGCAGGATTATTACTCCGACGAGCCGGTGTCGCGCTGGGATTATGTCATAGGCTCTGTCCACTATGTGCTCAAAAACGGGGAGTATATCCCCGTCGACGAGACGGCGCAGATATTAAAAGACGCCGCGATAAAGCACTACGGCGGCGACATCTACGGACTTGTAGAGGACTATTTCGCGACGGTCGCGGACGTGGTCGGGAAGACGAACGCCGACATCATAGGGCATTTCGACCTCATAACAAAGTTTAACGAGGGAGAGGCCATGTTCTCTGAGTCCGATCCACGGTATGTAGACGCATACCGCGCGGCGCTCATAAAGCTCATACCGTATAATAAGCCGTTCGAGATAAATACGGGCGCGATGGCGCGCGGGTACAGAAGTGTGTCATATCCGTCAAAGCAGATCTTGCAGGATATATACAATATGGGCGGCAGCATCGCGATATCGAGCGACTGTCACGATAAAGCCGCGCTTGATTACGGCTTTGACGAGGCGGCATCACTTGCCAAAAGCTGCGGTTTTAAAAGATTCATGGTCATTACAAAAGACGGACTTAAAAGCGAAGAGCTTTAAATTGCCGCCGCTGCGGATACGCAAACTCAATTATTATTTAAAATAAGACCCGGCCGGAAACCTTTTTAAGTCTCCGGCCGGGTCTTTTATAACAGCCGCCTGACGGCGAAGCTCGTTCATAAGGAACGCATCTATCGTATGATCGCTCTGATCGCGGCCTCTATGCCGGCGGCGATATCCGATATGCTCATGCTCGGCGTCGACGGGCGGCCGACAACCTGCTCGGGCGCAAACGGAACATGCATAAATCCGCCGCGCGCGGCTGGATGGTTTTGCGCCAGCGTATGCAGCACGCCATACATCAGATGGTTGCACACGAATGTGCCCGCGGAGTTGGAGATACTTGCCGGAATGCCGGCGTCCGTGATCGCGCGTACCATCGCCTTTATCGGCAGCGTAGAGAAGTACGCGGGTGCGCCGCCGGCGATTATCGGCCGGTCGACAGGCTGATTTCCCTCGTTGTCGGGGACTCTCGCGTCGTCGATGTTAATCGCCACCCTCTCAGGAGTGAGGCCAAAACGCCCGCCCGCCTGGCCAATGCAAAGCACGGCATCCGGCTTTTCGCGTTCAATAGCAGCGGCGGTGACGTCAACGGATTTTTTGAACACTGTCGGTACTGTAAGTTTTACCACGTCGGCGCATTTAACCCTGCTGGGAACAAGACTTACGGCTTCCAGTGCCGGATTTATCTTTTCGCCGCCGAAAGGTTCAAACGCGGTAAGCAAAATTTTCATCATGATACCCCCTTTTTATTAGAAGTATACACAAGCAGAGCCGGCTTGGCAACTTCCGCTTTTCCGCATCCTCGTCGGCGCAAGCTCCATACGCTAGTTTTGCCGCATGGCGGCAAAAATGCGCTCATTGCAAGGCTCGCTATGCGAGCGTGAGCTCAAAAAAACGAGAGTATCCTCAAAAACAAAAAAATAACCCAGCGCAGCGGTTGTGTTTTTGAGAGGAGGAGTAAGGAAGCGGGCGGTACAAAAAAGAAACGGCTCTTCTGAGCCGCGCGCCGGGTGGCGCGTCAATTCGAAGCAAAGCGGAGAATTGCCATAGGCGGAATTCACTTCCGCCGTAAAATGACTAAACGGCGCAAGGCTCGCCGCGCGAGCCGAAGCCCAAAAAAAGAGGGTATCCTGTTGGATACCCTCTTTTTTTGGTACGCCCGATGCGATTGGAACGCACGAGCTTCAGAGTCGGAGTCTGACACTCTATCCAGCTGAGCTACGGGCGCATATAATTTTCAAGCCGAACATACCCAAAATTACGGCAAAACCGCGGCGTGTTAAATATTCTATCACGCTTTCGCCGCTGTGTAAAGCAAGGTGCGCAAATATTTATTGTTTTCTCGTGTCGAATATGTTAGAATTGTGTTATTAATGCTGAAAGGCGGAGTCTTTCTCATGGCTAACGAAACGGGGAATTTCAGAACATCGACCTTTGGCGGCTTTAACCGTCAGGACGTATCGGACTATATAGAAAAGCTGTCATTAGACCGCAACAGATATAAGGATAAATCCGAAGAGCTTGCGGAAAAGGTCGATACGATGCAGGAGAGGATTGACGAACTGACAAAGAGGCTCACGGA
>CALWWO010000008.1 GCA_944385265.1 uncultured Oscillospiraceae bacterium | reverse complement strand
CTCGTCGGAAGTGGAGAATATCTGCTTGAACAGTTCGTCAAGCTCCCGGACCTCTTCGCTCTCGTCAAGGTATATCATGGATTTACCGCCGCTTACCTCGACCAGTGACGGATAAATGTTCATCGCGCAGGCTGACGCCGGATCTTCCGCTTGCTCGTTGCAGCCGATGAAGAACACGTCGTATCCCTCGCCGCTGCCGAACATGCTGATCGCTGACGCAGATTCAAACGTCTGTATATTTACAAGGAAGCCAACCTGATCCAGCATATTTTTGATCTGCTGAGCCTGAAGCGTGCGTGCCGCCGATGTATCGCAGAGTAAGTCTATCTCGCATGGGTTATCGACAGTATAGCCCTCTTCTGCCATGATCTCGGCTGCCATTTCAGGATCGTACGGATACATCTCAGCCGCCTCTTCGTTATAGATATAATCAAGATCGCTGAGTATGGCGGTATAGGACGGATAAGCAAGACCCTCACGTGCGCCGTTTACAAGATCCTCGCGGTTGATACCATAGTTAAACGCTTGACGGAGCGCCTTATTGGCGAATACTCCGCTGAAATTGAACACTGCGTGCTCATTGAGAAGCGGACGGGCGTATACGATTTCGATATCGTCGTTGCCTTCGGTCGATGTTATGGTGCTCAGGTCGGCGGCGATGATATCCACATTTCCGCTTTCAAGCTCGATAAGAGCCTGAGACGTTTCGGAAATAAAGCGTATCGTCAAGGTGTTGATAGTACCGTGATCGCCCCAGTAATCTTCAAATGCCTGAAGCGTCACATGGTCGCCGGTCACATAATCGTCCCACATAAAATATCCGGTTCCGACAGGATTCTGGGCAAAGCTGGTAGGACCTACCTCTTCATAATATGATTTCGGAACGATTCTGACGATGAGAGCGGCGTAAACTCCGAGATCCATATAGTCCAGCGTTAATTTTACGGTGAGCTCATCCTCCGCTTCGATGCTGTTAACGCACATCATGTCGGCCGCGCCGAGGGCTGACTCCTTATAAAGCTCAAGGCAATAAACTACGTCTTCGGACGTCATCTTATCGCCGTTGTGGAAATACACATCATCTTTCAGATAGATCATCAGCTCGGTCGTCCCGTTATTTTCGACGAACTCATAGCTTTCAGCCAGCACCATATAAATTTCACCCTGAGCGTCTCTTCTAGTAAGAGGCTCCAGAATATGGTTTTGCACTGCGCTGGATTGCATGCTCGCAACCTGGAACGGGTCAAAGTTGCCCGGGTCAGTGTAGGGCGAGACGATGGTCAGCGTGTCTTTTGAGCTTACCTGCTCGCCGGAGCTATCGGTGCTGCCGGTACTGCCGGTATCGCCGCCGGAGCTGCTGCCGCTGGTTTCGCCGCCGCACGCCGTAATGCCTATCAACATGCAGATGACGAGCAAAAGAGCTGTTATGCGTTTTATGTTTTTCATAATAAATTCCCCTTTCATATTACGCTGATGTTTGATTTGTGAGAAATATTTTTAATAAATATACCATTTGCTAAATGAAATGTACATTACGAAATCAAACATAGCGGTATGAATAAAAAATCATGGTAAACTCAAACGAATAACAAAGAGGGGAAATGCGTGCAGAAAATAGAATGCAATAGAAATTTCTGCGCCGATATGCTATAGTATCAAAAAAACAGATGTTATACGTTTAAAATTTAAGTTCTTTTCACTGCCTTGCAACAAAAACAGGAAAAGTGAAAATCGTACGTTTTGGGGGCTTGACAATGAAAATTGCGGTACGCAAATACGGTGAGACCGATTTGCCGGAAATGATAAAAATATGGAACGAGGTTATTGAGGAGGGCGTGGCTTTTCCGCAGGAGGAAATGCTGACCTTTAACAGCGGAAAAGAGTTTTTTAAATCGCAAACGTATGCAGCGGTAGCCGTTGATGAAGAAACGCAAGAAATATATGGACTTTATATACTGCACCCCAATAACGTCGGAAGATGCGGACATATCGGCAATGCAAGCTATGCCGTCAGCTCGAAAAGAAGAGGACTTCATATAGGTGAGAAGCTGGTGATAGACTGTAAGGCGCAGGGACGTTTGCATGGGTTTAGTATTTTGCAGTTTAATGCGGTTGTAGCGGCGAATATCCATGCCAGACATTTGTATGAACGTTTAGGCTTTGTTGAAGTAGGTCTTATACCGAAAGGCTTTAGAATGAAAGACGGGCATTATGAAAATATATATATCTACTATTGCGTTCTGTAATCCGCAGCGGAAGCTTTGCTCTCAAACAAAAACCCTCCGTATACCCACAGGTATACGGAGGGTTGAGTATTTTATACGTAAGAGGTCGCCCGGAGAAGACGGCGCTGTCTATTTCCCCGCCAGACGCTCAAGCACCGTGAGCAAGAAGTCCCATACCCTTGCAACGGAGGATATGCTCATCCTCTCGCGCGGGGAGTGTACGTCCAAAACGTCGGGACCGAAGGAAACGCAGTCAAGACCCTCGATTTTGTCCGAAAACATACCGCATTCAAGTCCCGCGTGTATCGCACGGATTTGCACGTCCCTGCCGAACTTTTCACGATAAACGCCGGCGAGCATGTCCCTGAACGGGGAATCTATTTTGTATTCCCACGCGGGATAGTCGCCGTAAACCTCCGTCGTGCCGCCAAGCAGTGCGACAAGCTGCTCTATCCGGTTTATAAGCATTTGCTTTTGAGAGGTCTTTGAGCTTCTGACAGCGGTGGAGAAGCAAAGCGCGCCGTTTTCCGTATCAAGTATGCCAATGTTGAGCGAGGTCTGCACAAGTCCCGGTATCTCCATGCTCATCTCCTGGAGCCCGTTCGGGAGGAGAAGCAGCGCTGATATCGCTCTGCCGGTGCTGTCTGCGTCGGCGGCTGCTACTTTTTCCGTATCGCCGGTGCTGAGCGTTACGGTAACGCCGGGGTCGGCGACGGCAAATTCATTTCTCAGATCGCAGGTCATGCGCTCGGCGATTCGTTTAGCGGTTTCAATATCGCGTGCGTCCATTATAATATCGGCGGAGGTTTTGGAGGGGACAACATTGTCGCGCCGCCCGCCTTTTATTGAGATAAGCCTGAAGGGAGCCGCTTTTTTGATCTCATACATGACTCTGCCCATAAGCTCGTTGGAATTGGCGATCCCGCGGCTTACGCCCATGCCGGAGTGACCGCCGCGCAAGCCGTCCACCGTAAGCGTGCAGCGCCGACCCTCTATTTCGTCAAATGTGAGCGGGACAGTCGCGCTGACGCGTGCACCGCCGGCGCATCCGGCTATGAATTCGCTCTCATCCTCACCGTCGAGATTCAGCATTTTCCTGCCACGCAAAAGCGACATGTCGAGCGCTGCCGCGCCGAACATACCCGTCTCTTCGTCGACTGTAAATACGGCTTCTATCGCGGGCGCTGTTATGTCGGAGTCCAGCAGAGCTAGCATTATCGCGACAGCTGAGCCGTCGTCCCCGCCGAGCGTAGTCCCGTCGGCAGTTATAAAGTCGCCGTCCACTATAAGCTTGAGACCATCCTTGAGGAAATCAAACTCAACGCCGTCATTTTTTTCACATACCATGTCAAGATGCCCCTGTAAAATGATGGGCTCCGTATTTTTAGCGTCCGCCGAGGCGTCTTTCCATATAATCACGTTGTTTAAGCTGTCCTGATGGTATTTAAGACCGCGCTGGCGGGCAAAGTTTACGCAGTAGTCGCTTATTGCCCGAGTGTTGCCAGAGCCGTGCGGGATCATGCAGATCTCCTCAAAAAAGCGGAACACTTTTTTTGGCTCGATATTTTCAAGAATTTTCATGTATAATCTCTCCTTTATTACATGCTTTTATTGCATGGGCGGCGCGGCGTTTTTTAACGGTCCGGCGCCGTTTTCATACGTGCAGAACAGCTTAAGACCGGTCTGCGTTTTAAATAATGCTTTTATTTTCGAGAGTGCGGAGCGCTCCGGATTAGTTTCGTAGCAGTTCACTATCAGATCAGCTTCGATCAAAAGCTGTAATAGCACAGAGTGAGGCTCGTAATAATCATGGTGCTTTTTTACAAGCTCTGTCACCGCCGGTATGCATTCGGCGGGATATCCGGACTCTTTAAGGAAGCTTTCGACAAGACGCGGAGCCTCCTTTTTCTGATTTTCCTGACAGGCGTCGCCGTTATAATGCTGCTTGCAGTATTTTATTGCGATGTCGTGGAGGATAGCCGCCGCATGAAGAATGTGTTTTTCATCCTCACAGAGACCTTCGCATTTGCCGAGCAGCATAGCGAGGGCATATACTTTCAAAATGTGCTGAGTGCGTCTCGGATGTCCCTCCTCATAAGCGAGCGCCATTGATAAGAGCTTTGCTTCGCTGTCCGTCATAGTTGATCTATCCTTTCAAATACTGTAAAGCGCCGGTATTCTGTAAAATTTTCACGTAATTCGCACAGAGCTACCTTTGCGCGAGATTTTTGCATCGCGCTGTGCGCACTCATTTCATTCGCACGTTGGTGCAATGATAAGTATTTTTCGTCCGGCACATGTCCTTATCGATAAAACGTAAACGTTTTATCGAGTTTTTTCATCCAAACGCCTGCGTTTGGATGTTCTCCCTGCATCGCGCTGCGCGCGCTCATTTCATTCACACACTTACGCGATGAGAAGTATTTTTCGTCCGGCGCATGTCCGTACGAAAAATAGATTTGAATTTCTTTGCCGCGCACGCGGCAAATTCTGCGAAGCCGCAACGTAGCGGTTGTCCCGAAAGGGACGAGAAAAAGGACTTAAATCTCAAGTATAATATCCGTCTAGCAGATATTATACCATAGCGGCGTTGGAAATTCCGCATGATTTTAACAGAACTTTTTGCGTTATCGCCGGTTTTTATTTCATACGCTGCCGCGATGTTTCTCCGGATACCGTGCGGCGGACGATTATCATTTCTCCGCCTGACAATAAAAAACGGCGGAACAGGGAAGACCCTGCCGCCGTATCTGTTCAATTTGTGCGGATAGATTATAATACTCTTCCTAAAGACCAAATTATTAAAGCGCCGCCGCTTCTTTTTACGCCTGTACCTCGCGCCTCATAGCTGCGTCAAAATCCGGAAAGCGATTTTTGATTGCTAACGGCTTTTTGTTTCCGCCTATAAAGCAATGGGACGACGTTCCGGTAAAGACTGTTTCACCGGTCTTTAGATTTATCATCGTATAGCCCATGACGAGTTTTACGCCGCTGTATTCGACAGGCGATACAGAGATTTGTATCACATCCTCAAACGTGGTGGTGCGCCGGTACCGGCAATTTACCGATACGACAGGTGAGTAAACTCCCTCTGCCTCAAATTTGCTCATCCTGTAGCCTATGCTGTTAAAATAATCCATCCTTGCCTCCTCCATCCATCGGACGTAGTTGGAGTGATGGGTAATGCCCATTTTATCGGTCTCATAGTAATTGACCGTTCGAGTATAGGTGTGCATGTTATTTCCTCGCTAGTATAAAATATTTCTCGTGAGCTCTGCCAGCGTGGTTTCCCCCCAGCTGTAATTGGAGAGATAGCTGCCCTTGAAAAGCTGCGAGTGTTCCTCTTTGCCGGACAGGTAATCGTAGAGATCACACCGTATCTTTTCCGGAACTATGCGGCGCTTTCCGTCGACTGATTCCATAACGTCGGAAATGCCGTACTCCTCAAGCGTGTTTTTCAGCCGGAGAGCGACCTTGCGGTATCTCGCCAGAGTTACTGAGTTTACAGGCTCATCCTCCCATAAAAAGCTGATAGCCTCTTCAGAGGAGATGTATCCGCCCCTTCGGTCGACAAGCAGCGCAAACAGCTCCTTCGCCTTTTTGTTGCGGAATGCGATCGGTCTTTCTCCCACAAAGACGTCAAAATATCCGAAAGTACGTACGAATACCGTACTGTCGGTCGGCGTATCTTTAACGCTGTCTTTTTTAAGCTCATCTACATTATAGAGCATTATATATCGAGGAGAGGAATCGCCCGGGATGATCTGCGAGCAGATGGCTTTTATTCGGCGCTCTGTCTCCGTTTTCAGATCAAAATACGTAAATTCAGCCTCGCCCCTCCTGAGAAGCTCCATGATGTCCTCATAAGACGTGTCGCTTCTTGCGACGAAATCTTTGATCGGAGTGCTTTTTTTCATAAGAGGCAACCATTCCTCTTTTGTAAAGCCGAAGAATCCGCAGACGTTGTCGCTCGCATACAGCGGGGTCACATATTCGCCGGAAATTTCAAAAGCTGCGATACCGTCGGTAAAGCGCATGATAAGCTGCTGCATATTTTCCTTTAAGGAGACATTTTCGCATCTCAAGCTGTCGACCTCCGCCATATCGGGCACACATCTGCAGCAATAGAGGCTGACCGTATCGTCCATCTTTAGGAAAATGCCGTTATACAGATTTATCTTACCGCTCGACGATTTGGCATGATATGATATCTGTGGCGGTTTTTCGCCTGCGCGGTACAGTTTTTTCTGACAAAAGTCTCTGAAAAAGGCGCGCACTTTATCAGAATCCTCTGAAACGACTGCTCCGGCGATCCACTTTTCGGTGGCGTCGTCTATCTGCATAGCAATATTCTCGATCATTTTAAATGTGGGGGAGTTATTGCTGTACAGGCATTTTACAGTGTTAGCGCTGAGGTCATACTCGAATATTTTATCGTAAACATCGGACAGCGCCTTGATATAGCGCTTGGTTTCATTTGCTTTTTTTGATATATACATGTCCGTAATATCCATGCAAACGCTTTGGAATTCCTCTTCACCGCTGTCGTCTACCGATTTTGTGACCCAGCCGAACATATGAGCCCTTGTCCCGTCGCAGCGCAGCAGAGTCATCTCGCCTGCGATAGGCAACCCGGATGAATGAACGCGGTTTAAATATATGGCAAACCTGCGCCGCTCCTCCATGGGGATCATCAGAAAGATGTTGTCTTTATGAAGCTCAAGATAATCAAGTTCGCCGGCATGGGATTTGGGGAAACGCAGAAAATTTTTCATCTGCTGATTGATATATGTGATTTTCGGCTGTTTCTCGCATGTATATTTAAGAAATCCGCACGGTATCGTTTCATTGAGAAAATGCAGATTGTCATTTTCGTTTTTAAGCTCCGTGATATCTGTCAGTACGGAATATCCAACAAAAGTTCCATCGTCAAGCTTTTCGGAAACGGCTGAATCGTGGACATAGATCACGGCTCCGTTTTTTTTCACCAGCCGGTATTCTGCGGTAAGAGAACGCTCTTCAGCCTTCAATTCATCTATAAATTCAGAGTAAATGACCATGTCGGACGGATGTACAAACCCTGCATACAGGTCTTCGCTTTCGCTTATCAGCTCGTCATGCGTTATTTCAAGCATATCGCAGAGATTTTGGCTTACATAATTCAAATGAACGGGATTTGTAAGTGCATATTGATGAAAACCGCTGATATTCCGGTTTAATATATCCTCTATGTTATTTAACATATTTTCCATTGCAGCTCCTTATATGCGGAGAAATCAAGTCTCAGCCTAACGGGGTTAGAATAAATACATCGTAATGATACAATATTTTTGGGATAAATTCAACCGGCGCCCATATTAAAAACATCTGGCGCCCAACTGGTGGATATAACGAAAGAGCGACGCCCGTCTCCGTATGCTGACATGCTCGGGCGGCGTCGCTTTTCCTGATTTTTCGGAATTGTAGAGATAAGATCCTGCTTGAAAAATTCGCAGTTGTGGATATCAGGCGCATAAAACGCCGGTGATATCGTGTTCGGCTGCTTTTTATATCCGGATTCTCTGCCTGTCCTGCTTCCGCTGCAGGTTTTTCCGTATTTTTCCGCTGATGGTCTTTGGCATCTCGTCTACAAATTCGATTATCCGGATCCACTTGTATTCGGCAAGCTTCTGATTGCAGGAATCTTTGATTTCCAGCTCAAGCTTTTTCGAAGGAACGTAATCCGGGGAGAGCACGATGATCGCCTTGATCGCCTGCCCGCGCAAAGTATCTGGAACGCCGATCACGCTGCATTCCAGAACAGCAGGGTGCTCCATCAAAACATTTTCTACCTCATAGGGACCTACACGGAAGCCGCCTGTTTTGATGATATCGTCAAACCGACCATGAAACCAGTATAAGCCGTTTTCATCCCTGTACGCCGCGTCGCCCGTGTGGTATACGCCGCCGCGCCATACATAATTATACTGCTTTTCGTTGTCGAGATATGCCGTAAAAATGCCGGGCTGCTTTCCGTTTTCCGGCGGAACGATCACGATCTCGCCTATCCCACCAGTTTTCGCCGGCTTGCCGTATTTGTCGCGCAGTTCACTATTCTAGAAAGGGGAGACCGTCCCCATAGAGCCCTCTACCGGCGTCTTGCCGTTGAAATTTGCCATCAAAAGCGTCGTCTCCGTCTGCCCGTAGCCCTCGCACAGAGGGATGCCGGTGCGCTCCGTAAATTTGCGGAACACCTCGGGAGCCAGCATTTCGCCGGCAGTGGAGGCGTGCTTCAAGGTGGGCATATCGGGTATGCCCTTTCGCACAAGATAGCGGTAGACGGTCGGCGGCGCGCAGAAGGAGGTCACGCTGTACCGGTTGATGACGGAGGTGAGCTGCTTTGGATCGAAATTATCGAAATCATATACCATAACGGCGCTGCCGACGAGCCATTGCCCGTAGATTTTACCCCACGACGCCTTTGCCCATCCCGTTTCGGCGACTGTAAAATGCAGACCGCCGTCCTCTGCCTGCTGCCAGTATTTGGCAGTGACGATGTGTGCGAGCGGATAAGTGTGGTCGTGGATAACGCCTTTTGGATAGCCCGTTGTACCGGATGTAAAATAAAGCATCATCGGATCGGACGCGAGAGTTTCAATGCGGTCGAACTTATCGCTTGCGTTTAAAGCTGCAGTCGTGAGGTTTTCAAAGCCTTCCGCGTCCTCCTGCACGCACCAGAGCTTCGGCGAAAGTCCCGTTTCTTTAATCGCCGATCTGACCTTTTCCGGCACGTCGTTCTGTGTCGTGCATACGATCGCCTTTACACCGGCAGCTTTGATACGGTATACAAAGTCGCTCACCGTAAGCATATGGGTAGCCGGTATCATTATAGCGCCCAGCTTGTGGAGCGCGACGGCGGCAAACCAGTATTCGTAATGGCGCTTTAATACCAGCATAACGCGGTCGCCCCGCGAAATACCGGCGTTTTTAAAGACATTTGCCATTTTGTCGCTGTATTTTTTAATGTCTGAAAATGTAAAAATATGCTCTTCTCCGGTGACGTTGCACCATACAAGAGCTCTTTTATCAGGAACTTCTTCTGCTAAAACGTCCACAACATCGTATCCGTAATTAAAATCGTCGGGATAATCGAGAGTAAGCTTTTTAAGATTGCCCAGCTCGTCGGTGATTTCCGTACAGTATTTTTTGTATATGCTCATAATTGCTCCTTTATGACCGCGCCTGCTCCGATGCGTCGGAATCTGTCGTAACGCTTACTGACGAGGTCTAAGTCGTTTGCCAAAGTATAAAGCTCATCTGTAAGAAGCGAGCGGATACGGTCATAAAATTCTTTTTTACCGATGTCTTTTTCCGAGAGGATACGCTCTATAACGCCGAGGCTTTTTGCGTCCTCTGCCGTCAGCTTAAGGCTCTGCGCGGCTTCTTCCGCCTTGGAGGGATCTTTCCAAAGTATGCTTGCGCAGCCCTCCGGAGATATCACGGAATAGACCGCGTTTTGAAGCATCCACACACGATCTGCCACAGCAAGCGCAAGCGCGCCGCCGCTGCCGCCTTCGCCGATGAGGATAGAGATTATAGGGACGCAGAGGGAGGACATTTCCATCAAATTCTCTGCGATCGCCTGCCCTTGCCCGCGCTCCTCGGCGCCTATTCCGCAGTATGCGCCGGACGTATCGATAAAGCAGATGATAGGTCTGCCGAATTTTTCAGCTTGTTTCATAAGGCGGAGCGCCTTACGGTATCCCTCCGGATGAGGCGCGCCAAAATTGCGGTATGTGCGCTCTTTTGCCGTATGTCCCTTTTCGATCGTGATCACCGTGACGGGGATCCCGTTCAATGTTGCGATACCGCCGACTATAGCCGGATCGTCAGCATAGCGCCTGTCGCCGTGTAGTTCCACAAAATCCTTAAACAGATTTTTTATATAGTCAAGCCCGGTAGGTCTGCTGTTATTGCGGGCAAGCTTTACTCGTTCATATGGTACGACGCTCATATATTTATTCCTCCGCTGTGCATTTTGATAAGGTCGGACAATGTTTTCTTTTGATTGGAGCGCGGTACGATAGCGTCTATAAAACCATGTTCCAGCAGAAATTCCGATTTCTGGAAGCCCTTAGGAAGAGACTTTCTCGTAGTCTGCTCGATCACCCGCGCGCCTGCAAATCCTATCGTGGCGCCCGGCTCGGCTAAAATAATGTCAGCCTCCATAGCGAAGCTCGCCGTGACGCCGCCTGTCGTCTGATCGGTCACCACCGCGATATACAGCAGGCTTGCGTCGCTGTGGCGTTTGACTGCGGCGCTTGTTTTCGCCATCTGCATCAGGGACAGCAGCCCTTCCTGCATCCTGGCGCCGCCGGATACGGTAAAGCCGACTACCGGCAGGCGATGAGCTATCGCGTATTCAAACAGACATGTGATCTTTTCGCCAACGGCGCTTCCCATGCTGCCCATCATGAAATATGATTCCATAACGAACAAACAGCATTTCTGTCCGTTTATTTCGGCGGTGCCGCATATGACTGCCTCGCGCTCGCCGCTGGCTGAACGGACTGTATCAACCTTATCCCGGTACCCCGGGAAATTTAAAGGATTGCCTGACTCAGCCTCTGAAAACAGCTCGTGAAAGCTGCCCTTATCTGCGATCATCCTGATGCGCTGGCGCGATCTCATACGGAAATGATAGCCGCACGGGCAAACAAGGTCGTTTGCCCAAAGCCGGCTGAGCGGAATATCCTTATGGCAGTTAGGGCAGTTTTTTTCCGGCTCGCCCGCGTCGCTCTGTACCGGCGCGGCGGTGCGTCCGCCCTCTTCCAGCTTGTTTTTAGGTTTCAAAAAATTTATTAAAGCCATCGTGTCACCCGTTACCCATAAAAGTCAAATCATATTTACCGGAAATAAATCTTTCATCTTCGATAATACGGAGCTGCTCTTCAATATTTGTCGGTATGCCGTCTATCAGCAGTTCACAAAGAGAAGCCCGCATTTTCCGCAATGTTTCCTCTCTCGTTTTCGCATAAACGATAAGCTTGCCGAGGAGAGAATCGTAATACGGAGATACCACGGTCCCTTCGATAAGGCTGGTGTCGAATCTGACTGACGGTCCGCCCGGCACATGCAGCATTTTAAGCGTTCCGCAGCCGCCCGCGTTGATGCGGCATTCGATCGCCGAGCCCTGCATCGGGATATTTTCCTGCCCAAAGCTCAGCGGGATGCCCGCGGCGATACGTATCTGCCATTTGACAAGGTCTATGCCGGTGAGCATTTCCGTAACGCAATGCTCCACCTGAAGGCGGACGTTCATCTCCATAAACCAGAAATTACCGTCCTTGTCAAGCAAAAATTCAAGCGTTCCGGCGCCGACGTATCCGATTTTTTTGACTGCGTCGACAGCGAGAGAGATTATTTTGCTCCTCTGTTCGTCGCCCACGCCGGGGGAGGGAGTCTCCTCGATAAGTTTTTGGTTGCGCCGTTGAAGCGAACAGTCCCTGTCGCCGAGACAGACGGCGTTTCCGTACTCGTCGGCAAGGATCTGCAATTCCACGTGCCTTGCCGGGAATATATATTTTTCAAGATAAACGCTGCCGTCGCCGAAGGCGCTGAGCGCCTCGCTCGTCGCCTGAAAGTACGCTTCCTCCAGCTCGTCGGCGTTTTCGATCAACCGGATACCGCGCCCGCCGCCGCCGGCGCACGCCTTGAGCATGACGGGATATCCTATCTTTTCGGCTGCTTCTTCAGCGTCATCTACCGAAGCGAGAGCTTTTGTGCCCGGTATAACGGAAAGACCGGTGCCGCCGATGACCTCTTTAAGCGTCGCCTTATTGCTCAGCCTTTCCATGCTTTTTGGATCGGGACCGATAAATACGATACCGTTTTTTCTGCAAAGACCGGCAAAATGGGCGTTTTCAGAGAGGAATCCGTAACCGGGATGTATCGCCTGTGCGCCGGACAAAATAGCGGCGCTTATTATTTGATTTTCGTTCAAATAGCTTCCGGAAGCCTCAGGACCGCCGATACAGTAGCATTGATCAGCCAGAGCGACGTGGAGCGCGTTTTTGTCGGCGTCGGAGTAAACCGCTACGGTCGAAACGCCCATCTCCTTGCATGCTCTGATTATCCTAACGGCGATCTCACCGCGGTTTGCGATCAGTATTTTTGAGAACATGGCTCACTCTCCCGTAATCGCAAAGGAAAATTCGGCGGACACGCAAAGCCTTCCTCCTACCGTGACGGTGCCTTCCGCGAAATAGAAGGGATGCTTTGCCCTTTTGATGCGGCACTGCGCCTCTACTGTGTCGTTCGGCTTTACCGGCGAACGGAATTTTACGTTGTTCAGCCCCGTGTATACGGGAAGCTTTCCGTCTTCCATCACGCCGTTCATCAAAACGCAGGCAGACTGCGCCAGTATCTCGCACAGGATAACGCCTGGGACGATGGGATTATCAGGGAAATGACCTCTTAAGAAAAATTCATCTCCGCGCACGGTATAACGCCCTATCGCGGTATCGCCGATTTTTTCCGCCTCGTCTAAAAGCAGCATGTCGTCTCTGTGCGGCAGGATTTTCATTATTTCGTTTCTGTCCATCTCTTTACCTCTTGATCCGGAAAAGCTCGGTGCCGTATTCGACAACCTGACCGTTTGTCACGCAGACTTCGGAGATAACGCCGTCTTCCTCAGCCGTTATTTCGTTCATCAGCTTCATCGCTTCGATGATACACAGCGTTTGTCCTTTCTTAACGTGATCGCCGATGCTCACGTACGGATCGGCGTTTTCAGCGGCAGAGGAGTAGAACACGCCAACGATCGGTGATCTCACGCTGATATAATCGGCGCTTTCGCCGCCTGCGGTAACAGTATCCGCCGTTCTGGAGGTCTCCACTGCGACAATCTCCTTGACCGCCGGAGGAGCGGAGCGCTCCAGGCGCACCGTTTTATTGTCCTCCGTTATCTCAAGTCCGGTAAGCCCGAGCTCACGCATAAGTCCTGCGTATTTACGAATATCGATTTCGTTCATAAATTACACCTTTCTGAAAGCTAGACAGGCGTTGTGACCGCCAAATCCGAGAGAATTTGAGAGCGCAAGCGTTATATCCGCTTTTACGGCTGTATTCGGAACGCAATTAAGGTCGCAAGCCTCATCCTGCTCTTTTAAATTGATAGTGGGCGGTATCACGCCCTCGTTCAAAGCCATCAGGCATGCGAGCGCTTCGACCGCTCCGGCGGCGCCGAGCATATGCCCCGTCATAGATTTTGTAGAGCTTACGTATGCGTTGTATGCTTTTTCTTCGCCGAGCGCCTTTTTGACAGCGACGGTTTCAAGCGCGTCGTTCATCGGCGTGCCTGTGCCGTGCGCGTTTACATATACCGTGTCGTTTTCCGTATATCCCGCCTCGCGCATAGCGTCGATCATTGCCTGTGCGCCGCCCCGCGCTTCAGGATGCGGAGCTGTTATATGGTACGCGTCGCATGTAGAGCCGTAG
>CALWWO010000007.1 GCA_944385265.1 uncultured Oscillospiraceae bacterium | reverse complement strand
AGTTCACAATAGCCTCCGAGACGTATCCGTCGGCGATAAGATCTTCATACGACGGGTCGCCGTGGCGTTTTGACATTTTGTTGTGCGCGTCGCGCATAACGGGCGGGCAGTGGATGTACTCCGGCGCATCCCAGCCGAACGATTCATAAAGCAGATTGTACTTCGGCGTGGAGGAGAGGTATTCAGAGCCGCGCACGACGTGCGTTATACCCATCAGATGGTCGTCTATAACGTTTGCAAAATTGTATGTGGGAAGCCCGTCTGATTTGATGAGGATCTGATCGTCAAGGCTTTCGTTAGGGGTCGTGATCTCGCCGAAAACAGCGTCATTGAACGTCGTTTCGCCCTCGCGCGGGATCTTCTGCCTTATAACATACGGCACGCCTTCTGCGAGCTTTGCGTCTATCTCCGCCTGAGAAAGACGCGAGCATCGCCCGTCGTATTTGGAAAACTGCTTGCCCGCATCGCCGGTATCTTCATCTTTGCCGCAGAAGCAGCGGTACGCTCCGCCGCGTTCTATGAGAAGCTCGGCATATTTGCCGTAAAGATCGCGGCGCTCTGTCTGGATATACGGACCGACGGGACCGCCGATATCGGGACCCTCGTCATGGACGAGACCGCATTTTTTCATCGTGTCGTATATCACCTGCACCGCGCCCTCAACAAGACGCTGCTGGTCGGTGTCCTCAATACGGAGAATAAATTTTCCGCCGTGGCTGCGGGCAATAAGATACGTATAAAGCGCGGTACGCAGATTTCCGACGTGCATATATCCGGTGGGGCTCGGAGCAAAGCGGGTGCGCACTTCTCCCTTCGGGATGCGAGCCTCCATATCATCAAACCATCTCATATCAACGGGCATAAGGCTACCTCCAAAATAAAAATATAGTAAAGCGTCGGCGCATTTTCCGTAGCGGCGGCAAACGCCGCGCGTAAATACAGCGCAAAACAAATCAAAATAAATATAAATTCGCAAAAAGTTGTCTTGCAGCTTTTGCCGCTTAGTTATAATATAACAATATATTGCAAAAGGGTATAAATTGCAAGAGCGGAAAGGAAAAAGCAGGTGAATACGGATTCTGTAAGGGAAAAAAGAGAGGTACATGAGATGTATCCGGAGATCATCGGCGCGATACTCAGCGTCGTTGGGATACTCCTGCTCTGCACAAGCCTCAATAATATGATAAAACAGACCGCATGCGTTATTGTCGGGATAATAGGGTTTGAGGTGCTTGTCGCCATACTGCGGAAAAATAAAGCCAGACCGGCAATGGGCGTATTGGCGGGCGTGCTTAGCCTTGCGTTGCTCGCGGCGAACGTGGCGATCGGGATATCGGAAAACGGCGCGCAGAACTGGATAACGATATACGGCATCACGTTCCAGCCGTCCGAGCTTGTCAAGGTGTGCCTGGCTATCCAGGCGGCAGGGCTGCGCTCCGATACGTCGCGCTTGAAATTTTATACGTTTACGTTTTTCTCGGCAGTGTCTGTTTTGACAATGGCAGCCATAAACGATTTCGGTACGGCTCTAATATTCTTTATCGCATATTTGGCTGTCGCGCTGGATAGGCAGAGATTCGCTATGACGGGGCTTGCCGCCGTATCGGCAGCGGGAGCGGGGTTTGCCGCCGTAAAGCTGAGACCGCACATAGCCGCGCGATTCCTGTCGTACGGAAAAGCGTGGGAAAACGCCGCGACGACCGGATATCAGCAGACAAGGACTATGATAGCGATAGCCTCCGGCGGGCTGTTCGGCGTAGGGCTCGGCAGAGGATGGCTTCGCAATATTACCGCCGCCGATACGGATATGGTGTTCGGGATAGTATGTGAGGAAATGGGGCTTTTAACAGGTATTGTTACGATCGTAATGATACTTTTCCTCGGGATAAAGACGCTGACGAGACCTAACGGCAGCGGGGCTATCGCGGCGGCTACGATGCTTATGACGCAGATGGCGCTGAACGTCCTTGGCTCTGTCGATATCGTCCCGTTCACGGGAGTGACTTTCCCGTTCATATCGCGCGGCGGGACGAGCATTTTAGCATGCTGGGGACTTTTGGCAGTTATAAACGGTGATGAAAATGTTTAGAAAAAGAATTGCTTTATTTTTGATACCGGCGATGATACTCACGGGACTCGGGACGTTTTTCTGGCGTTACGCGAGAGAACACGAGGCGTGGGCGATGTCCGTGTATAACAGAGGGATATATACAGCCGGAGAGCTCAGCGTCGGCAATATTTACGATAGAAACGGTATAATGCTGTCAAAAATGGAGGACGGCGTGCGGAAATTCGCAAAAGACGAGCTGACGCGCCTATCTACGGCGCATGCGACAGGAGATGTAAAGGGAAACATAGGTACAGGCGCTCTGAAGGCGTTTGCTTCAGAGCTTGCGGGATACAATATCTTTACCGGCACAAAAAGCGACAGCAACATGTATCTTACGATAGATTCAGAGCTGAACAAGGTCGCGTACAGCGCGCTCGGCGGATACAGCGGTACGGTAGCCGTCTGTAATTATGAGACGGGAGAGATCATCTGCATGGTGTCAACGCCGAGTTGCGATCCGGAGGTCCCGGGAGACGCGCAGGGAGAGGGCGTTTACATGAACAGATTCCTATCCGCGTCGTATACCCCGGGCTCGGTATTTAAAATAGTCACGCTTATAGCTGCGATGGAGAATATACCGGATCTTGCGGAACAGGAATTTACGTGTAACGGCAGCATAACGCTTGACGGAGAACAGGTAAACTGTCACAGCGTGCATGGCGTTTTGAAAATAGAGGACGCGTTTGCGTATTCCTGTAACTGCGCGTTTGCCGAGATAGCCTTACAGCTTGGGACGGAAACGCTTGCGGAGTACGCCGAAAAGCTCGGGCTGACCTCTTCATTTGAGATAGACGGGATAACAACTGTCGCCGGCAGCTTTACAAAAGCCGAAAACGATATGAACACAGCGTGGTCGGGCATAGGGCAGTATATGGACCTTGTAAATCCGGCTGCAATGCTTAGGCTTGTCGCCGCTATAGCAAATGATGGGACGGCGCCCGCTCTCAGCCTTATACTGGAGCGCGGAAACCCAATATTGAATTTCTTCGATTTCTTAAAGCCGGAGGATTCCGGCGAGCAGCTGCTCGACAGCGAGCTGAGCGCGGAGATAGCGGCTATGATGGATTACAATGTGTACGCAAACTATGGGGACGGAAATTTTCCGGGACTTGAGCTGTGCGCAAAATCAGGCACGGCGGAGGTCGGAAGCGATAAAGCGCCGCACAGCTGGTTTGTCGGCTTTATAACGAATGAGGATCACCCGCTGGCGTTCGTCGTGGTGGCTGAAAACGGCGGCTCGGGAGCCTCTACGGCGGGCAGGATAGCAAATACCGTGCTGCAAAGCGCGGTAGCGGTGCAGGAGTAGACGATG
Organism: uncultured Oscillospiraceae bacterium; assembly: GCA_944385265.1. The sequence goes on along the minus strand of CALWWO010000007.1, from coordinate 7,160 downwards.
GACGAGAGATTTTTAAGAACAGAAATGCTTATAGGACCCGGCGGTGTAGAGCGGCTTAAAAACGCAAGCGTGATAGTGTTCGGCATCGGCGGCGTCGGCGGATATGCGTGCGAGGCGCTCGCAAGAGCGGGGATAGGCAGTATTGCGCTCGTCGACCATGACACGGTGGAGACGACAAATATAAACCGCCAGATAACGGCGCTCAGCTCTACGGTCGGGCGCTACAAGGCGGATGTAATGAGAGACAGGATACTTGATATCAATCCCAACTGCCGCGTAATATCGCATAATGTGTTCTTAGATGCGGATACAGCAGAAGATTTCAACCTTTCAAAATACGACTACGCGGTGGACGCCATAGACACGGTGACGTCAAAGCTGCTGCTTGTAAAGCTGTGCCTTGAGGCTGATGTAAAGCTGATAAGCTGTATGGGTACGGGGAATAAGCTTGACCCGTCGCGCTTTGAGGTTACAGATATATATAAGACGTCGGGGTGCCCGCTTGCGCGCGTTATGCGCAGAGAGCTGAGAAAAATGGGCGTGAAGAAGCTGACTGTTTTGTATTCGCCGGAGGAGCCTAAAAAACAGGAATTTATTCCGGAGAGAATGGAAAACAGCAGTGAAATACCGCCGGCGACGATCTCTTTCGTCCCGCCGGTTGCGGGGATGATGATCGCCGGAAAAGTGATTTGCGATATAGCGGAGGTGCGGCGTATATGAGAGTGCTTGTAGCGATGAGCGGGGGCGTTGACAGCTCCGTCGCGGCGTATATGTTGAAAAAGCAAGGGTACGACGTCGAGGGCGTGACGCTCAAGATGGTGACCGATTTTGCACATTTCGATGAAAAGGCGTGCTGCTCCGAAAAGGATATACAGGACGCCGCCGCAGTGGCGGAGGCTCTTGGCTTTAAATACGGTACGCGCGATTATTCGGCAAACTTCAAGGAAAAAGTTGTAGACAAGTTTGCAGCCTGCTACATAAGGGGAGAGACTCCGAATCCGTGTATAGACTGCAACAGATATATAAAATTCGGGCAGCTTTTTAAAGAAGCAGCCGAGCGCGGCTTTGACAAGGTGGCGACGGGGCATTACGCGCGTATAAGATATGACGAGAGGACAGGCAGATGGCTTCTCTTGAAGGGCGTCGATCACACAAAGGATCAGAGCTATGTGCTGTATTCGCTGACACAGGAGCAGCTTTCAAGGGCGATTTTCCCGGTCGGCGAGCTGTCAAAGACAGAGGTGCGCCGTATAGCGGATGAGAGCGGGCTTGTAAACAGCGGCAAGGCGGACAGCCAGGATATATGCTTCATCCCGGACGGGGATTATAAAAGGTTTATTGAAAATTACTGCGGATATGTAAGCCGCGAGGGCGATTTCGTTGATAAAAACGGGAAAAAGCTCGGCAGGCACCGCGGAATCATCGGATATACCACCGGGCAGAGGAAGGGGCTCGGAGTGAGCGCGGACAGACCGCTTTATGTGATACGCAAGGATATGGAGCGCAACGAGATAGTCCTCGGCGACGAGAGCGATCTGTATGTCAGCGAGATCACTCTCGGTGACGTTAATTTCATATCGATCGATAAGCTTACGGCTCCGATGCGCGTCGATATGAAGATACGCTACAGTCAGAAAACAGCGAGGGCGACCATATCGCCGCTTGAAAACGGCATGGTCAAAGCCGAGTTCGACGAGCCGCAGAGAGCGCCGACAGCCGGTCAGGCGGGCGTGTTCTACGACGGTGAAACTGTCGTCGGCGGCGGCACGATAGCCGAGCCTGAGCTTTAAGAAAAAGGCATTCTACAGCGGGGAGATAAGAGTGGATATAGAAGGATTTTGGTCAGCCGTTTTTAGGCAGGATGCGGATGCAATCCGTCGTTTTTTCCATCCTGCGGCCTTTGTGAACTGGCATAATACAAATGAACATTTTACCGTGGAGGAATTTATCCTCGCCAACTGCGAGTATCCCGGCAAATGGGACGGTAAAGTGGAAAAGATTGTCACGACCGATGACTGCACCATCACGGCCGCCCGTGTTTTTGAAAAGGGCAGCAAATTATCGTTTCATGTGGTTTCGTTTTTCCGTGTTACAAAGGGAAAGATCGCCTCTGTCGACGAATACTGGGGCGACGACGGAGAACCGCCCCAGTGGCGTCAGGATAAGCACATAGGCACTAAGATTACAAACTAAGCGGTAGATGCAAAAAGCCGAAGAGGGAAAACCTCTTCGGCTTGGCTTTTTCGTGTTTAACAATAAATCACTCCGTAAAGTGAACGTGATTGTTTATATGGTCCTCGCAGAAACAGTGATACCCGGCGCAGCGGGAGCAATAACGGAACTCAAGCTCCGGATTCGAGACGTCTGTCCTGCCGCAGACGGCGCATTTGTGCTTATACGGCTGACTGCGCCTCTCATCCTGCGCCCGCTTGACGGATGCGCGGAAGTTTACCGACTGCTTTGAGTGGGCTCGTCTGAAGGTACCGAGGCTCTGCCAGAGAGACCCGCCGCAGAAGATAATAAAGTTTAAAAACGCGGCGATAGGTAAAAGGTTGAGCGGGAACGGATTCCTGATAGTCTGCCAGAACTCAAGCACGATAGTCAAAACAGCGAGGTATTTCGCCTTTATCGGGATAAAGAACATGAAAACAAACTGCATGTCGGGCGCAAGAGCGGCAAGCGCAAGGAATAGAGACAGGTTGATATAAGATCCGTCAAAGAAAAGAAGGTACTGGATGAGCGTGTCGGAGAAAAACAGCGACACTAATATCCCATATATGATCGTAGAGATGACGCCGCCCAGATAATACAGTGTAAATTTAGCGGTGCCCCAAAAACGCTCAAGCATACTGCCGATCGAGTAGTAGCAGTACAGTGCGACGACTTCCCAGAAAATACTGGTTGACATAGGCACGAATATAAACGTAAAAAGCCGCCATACCTGCCCCTGCATGATGAGCGCCGGGTTGAAGGAAAGGTAAAATATAAGCGAATTTGTAGTATCCATCATCGAGAACAGGAAAACTATCGCGTTGCCGATAACAATATACAGCATAAGATTCGGTATTCCGAAATTTGGATGCTTATAGCAAAAACGATCTATGATGCGGTTAACAGATTTCAAAATGATACCTCCGTATGCGAAAAGTGGAAACATATCAACATGCCGCTATTTTAACTCTTTTTTGTGTGAAAGTCCACACAATTATAGTAAATTATAGGCAATTAACAAAAAAGGTATTTCAGTTTTGGGTAAGTTGTGGTAATATATTTAGTATTGTGGAGTAATTTATTATAAGTGCGTTTCTGCCTTTAGACCGGCGGACGATCAATTATTATATATTGGCATTATTATAGGAGGAAGTCAATGCTGAACAGAGTATTTACCTCGGAATCAGTTACTGAAGGACATCCGGATAAGGTTTGCGACCAAATCTCGGACGCAGTTCTCGATGAGATACTTAAAAATGATAAAAAAGCAAGAGTCGCATGCGAGACTATTGCGACTACCGGAATGGTGTTCGTCATGGGAGAGATAACGACGTCATCGTATGTCGATATCCCTGCGATAGCGAGAAGAACGATAAAAAAGATCGGGTATGACAATCCCGAATATGGATTCGACTACAAAGCCTGCGCCGTAATGACCTCGATAGACGAGCAGAGCCCCGATATAGCGATGGGCGTTGACAGCGCGTTTGACGATGAGTCTGACGAAGGCGCCGGAGATCAGGGCATGATGTTCGGTTACGCCTGCAACGAGACGGAGGAGCTTATGCCCGCGCCGATATCGATGGCGCATGCGCTGGCAAGAAGGCTTGCTTATGTCAGAAAGAGCGGAGAGCTGCCGTTTTTGCGTCCGGACGGAAAAACGCAGGTCACGGTAGAATACGGACCGGACGGTAAAATACTGTGCTGCCCGGCAATAGTCGTATCGTCGCAGCATTCGCCGGAGGTCAGCATATCTCAGCTTCGCGAGAGCATTATAGAAACCGTGATAAAGCCCGTGGTACCGGCTGACTTGATCAATGAAAAGACGAAGTTTTTTGTAAATCCCACAGGACGGTTCGTCGTCGGCGGACCGGTCGGCGATTCCGGACTTACAGGACGTAAAATAATAGTGGATACGTACGGCGGCTCAGCAAGCCACGGCGGCGGCGCGTTTTCCGGCAAGGACCCTTCAAAGGTAGACCGTTCGGGCGCGTATATGGCAAGATATATCGCCAAGAATATCGTAGCTGCGGGGCTTGCGGAAAAATGCCAGATAGAGATAGCGTACGCTATCGGCGTGGCGAAACCGGTGTCTGTATTTGCCGATACGTTTGGCACAGGCAAGATAGACGACAGCGAAATATCAAAGCTTGTGATAGATAATTTTGATATGCGTCCCGCAAAGATTATATCCAAGCTTGAGCTGCTTAATCCGATATATGAGCAGGTCGCCGCATACGGGCATTTCGGAAGACCGGATCTTGATCTTCCGTGGGAAAGGCTGGATATGGCGGAGGTATTGAAGGACTATGCCGGGAAATAACAAAGACCGCAGTCAAACCGGCGGCGGAACAAAATGGAAGCGCGCTCCGGCGGCGCGGCATTACGACCCGTATCATGGGGAGAAAAAAGGCGCGCGGCAGGAGCTGTATGACGACAATAAAGGCGTGATAGAGGGGCGCAATGCCGTTATGGAGGCTCTGCGCTCCGGCAGAGCGATAGATAAGGTATATATTGCCACGGGCGAAAGGACGCCGGCGCTGGGTCATATAGCCGCGCTTGCAAGGGACGCCGGAGCCGTCGTAGCGGACGCCGATAAGCGGAAGCTCGATTCCATGAGCGTCACCGGCGCGCATCAGGGCGTGATAGCTATAGCGTCGGTAAAGGAGTACTGCACGATAGACGACATATTGGCGACAGCCGAAAAGCGCGGGGAAGCGCCGTTTGTCATTGTGTGCGACGAGATATCCGATCATCATAATCTCGGCGCCGTTATAAGAACGGCTGAAGCGGCGGGAGCCCATGGCGTGATAATCCCAAAGCGCAGAAGCGCGGGGGCGACGGCGATAGTCGGAAAAACGTCAGCCGGCGCTATAGAGTATATGAACGTCGCGCGGGAAGCAAATATAACGGCTGTCCTGAAAGAACTGAAAAAAAGAGGGCTGTGGATATTCGGCACTGCGGCGGACGGAGATACTAAGCTGTGGGAAGCCGATTTGAAAGGTCCGTGCGCGATCGTGATAGGCTCGGAGGGCTCGGGAATGAGCCGCCTTGTCGCGGAAAACTGCGATTTTAAAATAAGTATACCGATGTTTGGAAAAGTATCGTCTTTAAACGCTTCCGCCTCGGCGGCTATCGTAATATACGAAGCCGTGAGGCAGCGTATAAAATAAAAAGAAGACTTGAGAGGATAAAGATAATATGGCAAAAAATTACGATGATATCTTTGATATCAATGAAGAGTCATATTCGCTTGAATCGATCTTAGCGGAATTTAAGGGCTCTGCCTATATTTCGGGGGATAAAAAGACCCCGCCGGATGAGCTTGAGAAAAAGGCAAACCAAATTATATTGGAGGAAACGGGAGGTATGCCGGAAATATCGGACGAGGAGCTGGACGCTTTTTCGAAAAGCTCCGTCTCAAGCGGCAAAGCATCCGCCGCTCCGAAGACGGCGCCGTCAGCCCCTACCGCTCCGAAAGCCGGAACGCCTACCGGTGCGGCGACGGATAAAAGCAACGTCCGTTTTTCCGAGAGGCAGATCAGCGATAACGACAGAGGGATGGCTGAGCGCTTTGCGTATTCGGCTGTGAAGCCGGAAAAAGCCGATTACGATACGAAACGCAATGCACGGTATGATGATGAGTACGACGAGTACGATGAATACGACGAGTATGATGAGTATGACGATGAGTATGATAAAAAATCCTCGCCGTCTCTGTTTTCACGTCTTGCAAATGCATTCAAGGGGCGCAAAAAGGACAGGTCATATAACGAATATGATGATGAGTACGATGAATACGATGAATACGACGAGTATGACGAGTACGATGAAGGCGATGAGCGCTATGGAAATGGCAAAACCGCTGCGTCGGCAGGAAAGGTCACAGGATCGGCAGGCGCCGGAAAAGCAGCTTCCGCCGCAACCGCGGCAGCATCAGCAGCGTCGACTTTCGGGCAGACTGCCGGCACTGCATCAACATTTGGACAAGCCGCTGCTGCTGAAAGCGTTGGACGGGCTGCGGCTAGCGCACCGAAATCGCAGGGATCATATAGCGATATGGAACATACGCCTTCTTCACCGGCTAGGGAATATGGCGCGCGTTTGGGTACTGCGCCCGTTGCAAATGACGAGTACGACGAATATGACGAGTATGACGACGGGTACGATGAATATGACGAATACGACGAGTACGATAACGCTGACGAGGAGTGGGAGACCCCGGATTTCACAAGAGAGATGGGGCGCCTTGTAAAGAAAGAAAAGGCGCTTGCCCTGCGCTGTACCGGCGCGCTTGCGATAAGCGTGATCTCCGTGGTTTTGACGCTCGGCTTTGAATTTGGGATTTTCCCATTCAGCATATTTGTCGTATCGGGCATTTTGCTGATAGGGCAGATACTTACTATGCTGCTTGGAGTTGACGTTATAACCGATGGCGTTACCGACTTTATAAAGGCGGAGCCGGGAGCGGAATCGCTGCTTGTAATATCGAACATCGTAACATGCCTTCAGGCGTTCCTCGTTATAGGGAGCGGAAATATAGAAAACGGTCTGCCGTTTTGCGCTGTGTCAACGGTTGCGACGTATTTTGCGATCAGAGGCTCGAGACTGTATAATCTCGGAATGGCATATTGCCTTAAAACGGCTATGTCGGTTTCAAATCCGTACGGCGTGATATCGGAATACGGAAAGCTGGAAGGCAGGGAAGTGCTTAAAAAGACAACCTCGCTGGAGGGATTTTATAAGAATCTGACGCAGGAGGATATCTGCCAGTCGGCATATTCAAAGGCGGCGCCCATCTTTATGCTCGCCGCGGTAGTGTTTGCGATACTATCCTCGATAGCGAGAGGACGTTCGCACGATTTCGCGTATACGCTCGCCGCTCTTTTAGTCGTTTCAGCTTCTATGTCCTCAATGCTCGCATACAATCTCCCATTTTATATTACGAC
>CALWWO010000006.1 GCA_944385265.1 uncultured Oscillospiraceae bacterium | reverse complement strand
ACGACATGGGGGAGAGGGAATATTCTATCCCGCAGAGCGTATCGCTGATATTGTTACTGCCCCAGAGCGTTATAAATTCACCGGCGAGGACCGTATTGCCCGCCGTTTTGTTTATGTTTAAAACAATGCTCGAAACCTCCGGACACGCGGCGCGTATTTCGCCTATAAGCTCGCCTGTATGCGGAATGCCCGGCGCAAAACTCACGATAACGACCTGAAGTTCGCCCGACACCTTGCCGCACCTGCAGAAAACGTGGCGGACGACGCCTGTTCTCTCCGTCTCGTCATACGCGGGGACGCGGTATTTATCCATCCACCGCTTTACAGCGGCGGCTGCGCTGTTTGACTGCGCGGATTGGATATAGCAACTCTCCACAGGGATTATATCATGGCTGCGACGGCGGAAAAATCCCGTTACAGCATTGCCCCTGCAGTCTTTCCCGACTGCGAAGATTGCCTTGTTGCGGTAGTTTAAAATGCCGTCCTCATCAGCGCCGACGATGCCCTCAAGCTCGATATCGACGCCGCCGATACGGCGCAGAGCGTCCTGTACGCGGTCTTTTTTGAAGCGCAGCTCCTCTTCATAGTCCATGTGCATAAGACTGCACCCGCCGCATTTGCCGAACACCGGACAGACGGGAGGTATACGGTGCGGCGACGGGGAGATGATATCTTCTATCTTTGCATAGGCAGCGCTTTTCGCCGATTTGAGTATTTTGACGGAACATACCTCGCCGTCGAGCGCGTTTTTTACGAACACGACCTTGCCGTTTACCCGCGCGATACCCGCCCCGTCGTGCGAGTAGCCCGCAATGGTCATGGTGTGTATACTGTTTTTCACTAAATCTTCCATTTATATCCCCTCAAACGGTAAAACCGCCGCTTAACTATTATTTAAAAGATACCATATATCAGCGCAAAACGCAAAGAGATTACGGAGCATTCTACGGTTGACATTACCGCGCGGCTGCTGATATTATGGGTACAGATCCAGGTGCGTAAAAACGCACGGGAATGTGAATGATGAAAACGGAGGCGAAGAGCATTGCTGAAAATTGAACATCTTACAAAAACATACGGCGATAAGAAAGCTGTAGACGATCTGACGCTGCATATCGGAGCGGGGGAAATTTACGGTTTTATCGGACATAACGGTGCCGGCAAAACCACGACGATAAAGTCCTGCTGCGGCATATTGCAGTTTGACAAGGGGGAGATATATATAGACGGCGTGTCGATAAAGGAAGACCCGCTCGGCTGTAAGAGGAAAATGGCATATATCCCTGATAATCCCGATATATACAACTTCATGTCCGGCATAAAATACTTAAATTTCATCGCCGACGTGTACGAGGTATCGGAGTCCGACAGGAACGCGCGGATAAAAAAATACGCCGACATGTTTGAGCTCACGGATGACCTCGCGCAGCCCGTATCGGCGTACTCGCACGGCATGAAGCAGAAGCTCGTCATAATCTCCGCGCTCATACATGAGCCAAAGCTTATGATATTGGACGAGCCGTTTGTGGGGCTCGACCCAAAGGCGTCATATGAGGTCAAGGAGATAATGCGCGATATGTGCTCAAAAGGCAGCGCGATATTCTTCTCGACGCATGTCCTTGATGTAGCAGAAAAGCTGTGTGATAAGATCGCGATAATAAAAAACGGAAGGCTTGTAATATCCGGCCCGACTGACGAGGTGCGCGGGGACGAGGCGCTTGAATCCGTATTTCTGGAGCTGGAGGGATAGAGATGTTTTGGCAGCTTCTTAAAATACGGCTGCGCTATTTCTTCTCGAACATGGGGAAGACGGGCGAGTCAAACCCGAAAAAGCGCGGCGCTGTGGGAAAGGCGCTTATAGCGCTGCTTTTCGTATATCTGGTCGCGATCATCCTGATCGCAATGGGGATGATGTTTTTCTCGCTGTGCGAGCCGTTTGCGGCGATGGGGCTCGACTGGCTTTATTTTGCGCTCGCGGGGCTTATTGCGTTTTTGCTCTGCTTTGTGGGCAGTGTATTTATGGCGAAAAACCAGCTATACGAGGCGACCGACAATGAGCTTTTGATGTCCATGCCGATAAAGCCGTCGGCGATACTCGCAAGCCGCCTGGCCGCGCTTATCGCTATAAATGTCTTATATCAGTCGATTATACTTATTCCGGCGTATGTCGTCCATGTATATGTGCTCGGCTTCTCTCTGTCGGTACTCGTCATGTTTATTTTGGGCTTTATCCTGCTGCCGCTTCTGGTGGCGACGTTCAGCGCTATCGGCGGATATCTGCTTGAGCTTTTAAGCTCCGTCCTTCCGAAGAAAAACGTGCTGGAAACGGCGCTTTATCTTCTGTTTTTGGGCGCATATTTTTACTTTTACACCAAAATGTCGGACTATATGACGTATCTGGCGCAGAACGGGGAGAGCATAGCCGACGCGGTGAGGCGCGCCGTCCCGCCGGCATATTTCTTCGGTATGGCGATATCGCGCGCAAGCGTCCTGCACATTGTATATTTTGCGCTGTGCGCCGTCGTGCCGATGGCTTTGATGTGCTATGTCCTTTCAAGGAGCTATCTGAAGATAATGGGCACAAAGCGCGGAGCGGCCAAGGTGAAATATAAGGGCGAGAGGCTTAAAAAGGCAAGCGTCCGATCGGCGCTTTTACGCCGCGAGATAATGCAC
>CALWWO010000005.1 GCA_944385265.1 uncultured Oscillospiraceae bacterium | reverse complement strand
CATGAAACATGATATCGCAGAACTGCGTGAAATGATCGAAGCCCATGTCAAGGCGACGGGCTCAGTCAGAGGGCGCACGATCTTAAACGATTTTGATAATTATGTGCCGCTCTTCAAAAAGGTCATGCCGGTAGATTACGCTAAAATGCTTAAATCCATCGCGGCATACGAAGAAACCGGTATGGATAGGCAGACAGCAGAGCTTGAGGCATTTTATTCAACTGTCGGCGGAGGTGTTCATTAATGGGAAAACCAAACGGATTTATGGAATATAAACGCGTCACCGGCAAGGAAATTTCTCCCGGCGAACGCGTAAAGAACTTTGACGATTTTCATATTGCCCGCTCCAAAAAAGAATCTTTTAGGCAGGGCGCAAGATGTATGGACTGCGGCGTCCCCTTCTGTCAAACGGGCTTTATCCATCGCGGCAAGCTTCTTGGCTGTCCTCTGCACAATCTTGTCCCGGAATGGAACGATATGCTGATGTACGGTAATCACGCTCACGCTTTGGCAAGGCTTCTTAAAAACAATGATTTTCCTGAATTTACAGGTCGTGTATGCCCTGCCCCGTGTGAAGATGCATGTACCTGCAATATATGCACCGATCCTATAACAATACGGAACAATGAGCTTGATATAATAGAAGCGGCGTTTGATCAAGAGCTTATAAAGCCCGTTACACCGTCTGTACGCACAGGAAAGACCATTGCAATAGTCGGCAGCGGTCCTGCCGGACTTGCAGCCGCAAAGCGGCTTAATATGCGCGGTCACTCTGTCACGGTTTTTGAGAGAGATGACCGCATAGGCGGGCTTCTAATGTACGGTATTCCAAATATGAAGCTTCCGAAAGAAATCGTAGACAGGCGTATCGAGCTTATGCGAGAAGAGGGAATCATGTTCGTCACAAATACAGAGCTTGGCAAAGATATTTCCCTTCCCGATCTCAAGCACAACTTTGACTGCGTCATATTGTGCTGCGGTGCAGGTCAGCCGCGGACGGACGCCGTCATTACGCCGGACACGGCAGGTGTATATTTTGCGATGGATTATCTGCGTGCCGTTACCAAAGCACTCCTCGACGGTACCGAGTGTAAAATAAACGCAGCCGGCAAGGACGTTATCGTTATAGGTGCCGGCGATACCGCTTCTGATTGTATAGCCACTGCTATAAGGCAAGGCTGTAAAAGCATAAAACAGCTTATAAGGCGCCCTCGCGAATCCTACGGGGATCTGAAGCCTGATTATGCTTTTGAGGAAGCTGTAGCAGTATTCAGAGACGATCCACGCAGGTTTGGAACGACCGTTACAGAGCTTGTAACAGACGACAACGGCACGCTTTCCGGCGTTCGTACTACAACCGGTGATTTTGATGCGCAAATGCTCCTCCTCGCCACCGGATTTTCCGGTCCTGAAGATGAATTGTGCGCCTTATCCGGTATCGAAAAAGATGAACACGGCAATCCGGTAACAGCCGACGGCAGCTATTGTCTTGATGGGGAAAACGTCTTCATTGCCGGCGATATGCGCTGCGGCGCTTCTCTTGTCGTTCTCGCTATTAAGGAAGGGCGCTGCGTTGCAAAGGAAGTCGACCGTTTCCTCATGGATTATACGAGTTTATAAATTGCGAGGTATAATTTAAATATGTCTAAACAATTCAACAGAAAGCTTATTCTTGAATCAGGCGAAGAATATTACGGATACGCCTTTGGGAGCACGTCTGACAGAGTTTGCGAGATCGTTTTCAACACTTCGATGGTCGGATATCAGGAGATAGTTTCCGATCCGTCGTATACATATCAGCTTGTTGTCATGACATATCCTCTGATCGGCAATTACGGCATAACCGACGAAGATTATGAAACAAAAGTCCCGACAATCGGCGGTCTCGCCGTGCGCGATTATAACGATATGCCGAGTAATTTCCGTTTTACAAAAACGCTGTCTGAGCTTATGGAGGAAAATGATATACCGGGAATCACGGGACTAGACACGCGCAAGCTGACGCGCAGTATACGCGATATCGGCTCGCGCAGGGTCTATATAACGGACGCCGGCACACCTGTCGAGCAGGGGCTGAAAATTATAGCCGATACTCCCGTACCGACCGACGCCGTCTCAAAAGTGAGCTGTAAAAAGCGCTGGTATTCAAGGACTTCAAACCATCGCTTTAACGTCGTGGCTATCGACTGCGGTATAAAACACAACATCATAAGAAGTCTCAATAAACACGGCTGCAACGTCACTATAATGCCGTATAACACCACAGCTGATGAGATAGAGTTCATGCATCCGGACGGACTTTTTATATCGAACGGTCCCGGTAATCCCGAGGACGTGCCGGAGGTTATCGAGCTCATTAAAAAGCTTAAGGGCAAGCTGCCGATCTTTGGCATATGTCTCGGTCATCAGATCATCTCCTTAGCCTACGGGGCTAAGACATACAAGCTCAAATTCGGTCATCGCGGCGGAAACCACCCCGTTAAGAATCTCACTAACGGGAAAGTAGAAATAACAAGCCAAAATCACAGCTACGCCGTCGATCTCGACAGCGTTGCCGGAACTGGTCTTGATGTGACCCATATAAATCTGCTGGACAACACCGTTGAGGGCGTCGAGTGCAAAAAAGATCATATCTTCTCTGTGCAATATCACCCCGAAAGCGCACCCGGTCCGCAGGACAGCACATATCTTTTTGATAAATTTATCTCTATCATGGAGGAGGTGAACGAACATGCCGAAAAGAACTGATTTACACAAAATCATGGTAATAGGTTCAGGTCCTATCGTGATAGGTCAGGCTGCCGAATTTGACTATGCCGGCACGCAGGCGTGTCTCGCTCTCCGTGAAGAGGGATACGAGGTCATACTCGTCAACTCCAATCCGGCGACAATAATGACAGACACGACGATCGCCGATAAGGTATATATGGAACCCCTCACGCCGGAATATGTCGAGCGTATCTGCCGGTATGAGCGCCCTGACGCTATTTTGCCGGGTATAGGCGGGCAGACCGGGCTTAATCTCGCCATACAACTCTATAAAAACGGTGTTCTCGACGCCTGCGAGATCGAGCTTCTCGGAACGAAAGTGCAGAGTATAGAAACAGCGGAGGACCGCGAGCTGTTTAAAGAGCTGTGCACCTCCCTTGGCGAGCCGGTCATACCTTCCCAGATAACCTATAGTATCGAAGAAGCTGTCTCCGCTGCCGATACCATCGGATACCCCGTTGTGCTCCGTCCCGCATTTACTCTCGGCGGCACGGGCGGCGGCTTTGCTGAAAACGAGGAAGAACTGCGCGAGGTCGCAAAAAACGCGCTCAAGCTCTCCCCTGTCCATCAGGTTTTGGTTGAAAAGAGCGTCAAGGGCTATAAAGAGATCGAGTATGAGGTCATGCGCGACGCAAACGACACTGCCATTACCATATGCAATATGGAAAATCTCGACCCAGTCGGTATCCATACGGGCGACAGTATCGTCGTTGCACCGAGCCAGACTCTTACAAACAAGGAATACCATATGCTGCGCGACAGCGCGCTGCGTATTATCCGCGCACTTGAGATCGAAGGCGGCTGCAACGTCCAGTTTGCGCTCGATCCGCAGTCGCTTCAATATTACGTCATAGAGGTCAACCCGCGCGTGTCGCGCTCATCAGCGCTCGCTTCAAAAGCCAGCGGCTACCCTATCGCGCGCGTATCGGCTAAAATTGCTGTCGGTTTACATCTTGACGAGATACCGCTTGCAAATACCTGCGCCGCTTTTGAGCCGACGCTTGATTATGTTGTGACTAAAATGCCGCGCTTCCCGTTCGATAAATTCACAACGGCGGCTAATACGCTTTCAACGCAGATGAAAGCCACCGGCGAGGTCATGGCAGTCGGCAGGACATTTGAAGAGAGTCTGCTTAAAGCTATCCGCTCTTTGGAGATCGGCGTTATGCATCTGCATATGGCAAAATTTGACAGTGAAAACATGTCTGTGGACGATTTGCTCAAATATGTCGCCGAGGGGACAGACGACAGAATCTATGCCATATCTCAGCTTATGTGGCTGGGAGTCGATCATTCAAGGATATGCAATATCACTCAGATCGACATGTTCTTTCTTGATAAGATCAAAAAAATAGTCGATTTTGAAAAAGAGATGGAGCAAAATATCGGCGATATCCATCTGCTCCGCGAAGCAAAGAAAATGGGCATCTCCGATTCCTACATCGCCGAAATGTGGGATATGAAGGAAATAGACGTGTTCAATCTACGCTGCAAGCTTCGGCTCTTCCCTGTCTATAAAATGATCGACACATGTGCAAGCGAGTTTGAAAGTTATGTCCCCTATTTCTACTCTACGTATGAGGATGAAAACGAGTCTGTAGTCCTCGACAAGAAAAAAGTGATAGTTCTTGGCTCCGGTCCTATCCGCATAGGACAGGGCGTTGAATTCGATTACTCAACTGTCCACGCCGTCCGCACCATCAAGGAGGCGGGCTATGAGGCGATAATCATAAACAACAATCCGGAGACTGTTTCGACCGATTATACAACCGCCGACAAACTGTATTTCGAACCGCTTACCGTTGAGGACGTTATGAATATCGTCATGCTTGAAAAGCCCGACGGCGTAATCGCGTCTCTCGGCGGACAGACGGCGATAAATCTCGCCGCCGCCCTGAATGAGCGCGGAGTCAAAATCATCGGCACAAGCTGCGACGCCATAGAAAAGGCAGAAAACCGCGACGCATTCGAACAAGTTCTAAGCGAGCTAAATATACCGAGACCGCGCGGCATGGCCGTCACAAGCGTCGAGGAGGGCATCAGAGTCGCCGCCGATATCGGTTATCCCGTTCTTATCCGTCCAAGCTTTGTCCTCGGAGGACGCGCTATGGAGATCGTCGCAAACGAAGCCATGCTCCAGCATTATCTCAAAAGCGCCGTTGAGGTCGACGTCGATAAGCCGGTGCTTATTGATAAGTATATCATCGGCAAAGAGGTCGAGGTCGACGCTATATGCGACGGAAAAGACGTTTTTGTCCCCGGTATCATGGAGCTTGTCGAGAGAACAGGCGTCCACTCCGGCGACAGCATGAGCGTCTATCCCCCCTACTCTATTTCCCAAAAGGTGAAAAATACTATTATAGAGTACACGCAGAAACTCGGCATCGGCATCGGTATCGTTGGTCTGTTCAACATACAGTTTATAGTAGACGCAAATGAAGACGTGTACATTATCGAGGTCAATCCGCGCAGTTCACGGAGCGTACCTTTCCTGTCGAAGTCCACAAATTGCAGCCTTGCCGATATCGCAACGCTTGTGGTATTAGGCAAATCGCTGCGCGATCAGGGTATCACGGACCTTGTACTCCCCGAGAGCAAGCGGTGGTATGTCAAAGTCCCTGTCTTTTCCTTCTCAAAGCTCCACGGAATGGATGCATATCTCTCGCCTGAGATGAAATCTACCGGCGAGGCTATCGGATACGACGATCAACTCAACCGTGCGCTGTATAAGGCGCTCCAGGCGTCAGGCATACGCCTCAGCCAGTCCGGTACTGTTCTTGTAACGCTCGCAGACGAGGATAAACCTGAAGCTCTGCCGCTTGTCCGCCGCTTTTACCAGCTTGGCTTTAATATCGAAGCAACGACGGCTACCGCCGAATTTCTCAAGAAGCACGGCATACGTACGCATACGCTCGGCAAAATAAGCGAGGGCAGCACTGATATCTTAGACGCTATACAATCCGGAAATATCGACTATATCCTCAATACCCGCGCGATATTCTCCGGCATCCATTACGATGACGGCGTTATAATAAGGCGCTGCGCTGTTGAAAACGGTATCACAATGTTCACCTCTCTTGATACTGTGCGAATCCTGCTTGAGGTACTTGAGGATATTATACCCGGTATTTCGACTATCGACGCATAGCGCCGACAAAGCTTTTTGCCTCTGCGTATTTGCCGCAATAAAGCGCATAAAAACATCACCCCAAAGGCTATACGCCTTTGGGGGTTTGCTCATACACCTGCATATTGATTTATTTAAAAATTTTTTAAGGGCATACCGCAGCTTTCGGTATGCCCTCTTATATGTACTGTATAGTTTTACTTTACAGCATATGTGCGCGCATTTCAGCCGGAGTTATTTTCATAAGCTCTGCCGGAGCAATGTCAAACACCGTCTTGCAGCCTGTATCGCCTTTTGCACACAGCCTTACGGCTGCTCTTGCATACGCCGCAAGGACTGACGCAGTAAATTCCGGATTAGATTCAAGCTTGAGGCTGTACTCTATCACATGGTTATGCTCGTTGTTCCAACCAGTCTTTCCCGTTCTGATAACGAAGCCACCGTGCTGGAGATTTGAATGATCGCGCGCCATCTCCTCTGCCGTGATGAAATACACCTCGGTATCGTAATCGGCAAAATAGTTCGGCATCGTCACTATCTCTTCTCTGACCTTATTTTCATCTGCGCCCTCTTTCAGGACAACAAAGCAGCGGCGCGTATGCTTTTCTCTTGTCGTAAGCTCGGGATTTTCTCCGTTTCTTACTCTCTCCAGAGCTTCAGGAACCGGTATCGTGTACTGTCTTGCGTCAGCCACGCCGTCTATCCTGCGTATCGCGTCTGAATGCCCCTGGCTTACTCCCTCTCCCCAAAATGTGTAATCGCTGCCGCTTGGCAGGATGGCGTTTGCAAAAGCCCTGTTGAGAGAGAACATGCCCGGATCCCAGCCGACCGATATAACTGCAGTTTTCGCGCCGCGTTTTGCAGCCGCGTCGGTATTTGCGAAATGCTGCGGTATATTTGCGTGCGTATCAAAGCTGTCGATAACATTGAAATGCTCTGCAAGCATCGGCGTCATCTCCGGAAGATCAGTTGCGCTGCCGCCGCAGATAATTACCACGTCGATCTCATTTTTAAAATTAAAGATATCTTCGGCTTTATACACCTTTGCGTCATTTCCCAAAGGCTTTACAGCGGCTGGATCTCTGCGGGTAAATATGCCGAAAAGCTCCATATCGTCATTTTGCTTTATGGCGCACTCAACGCCCTTACCAAGATTGCCGTATCCATAAATTGCTACTTTTGTGCTCATTTTTGCCTCCTAGTATATTTGATTTTTTATATTTTATCAGACAGCACTGTCTTTTACAATATTTTTTGCCGCAAAGCAACGCATTTTTATACGGTTTTAGAATCCTCTGACGATATAGACACAAACCTGATTTTGTGGTAAACTTTAGCTTATTAACAATATCAATTTGCTTGTTTGGAGCGTTATTTATGAGAATCGTTATTAAAATTGGCTCTTCTACTCTTGCCCATCCCACCGGTCGCTTGAACATACGCCGCGTTGAAAATCTCTGCCGCGTTATAAGCGATCTTAAAAACAGCGGGCACGAGATAATCATAGTATCCTCCGGCGCCATCAGTATGGGTGTTGGGAAGCTTTCTTTAAAAAAACGCCCGTGCGATATACCGACGAAGCAAGCTGCCGCCGCCGTCGGTCAGTGCGAGCTTATGTATGTTTATGACAAGCTCTTTTCCGAGTATAATCACACTGTCGCGCAGATTTTGCTCACCGGCGGCGATCTTACCCATCCAAAACGGCGTCAGAATTTTCACAACACTATCTTCCGTTTGCTGGAGCTCGGCGCGCTGCCGATCATCAACGAAAACGATACCGTTGCCACTGAGGAGATCGTCATCGGCGACAACGACACACTTTCGGCTATTATCGCCGCTAATATTGACGCCGACCTGCTAATTCTTTTATCGGATATAAACGGTCTGTACACCGCTGATCCGCATATCGATCCGAGTGCCGAGATGATACCTGAGATACATGAAATTACCGATGACATCATCGCCCTTGCCGGCGGCAAGGGATCTGAGTTTGGAACAGGCGGAATGGCTACGAAGCTGCAAGCCGCTAAAATAGTGATGGACGCAGGCACCGACATGGTGATCGCCAACGGCGAAAATCCGCATATTCTATATGACATTGCCGGGGGTAAGCGCGTCGGGACAAGATTTATCGCCAGGAGGACTAAATAATGACTACACTTGAAATCATGCAAAAAGCCAAAGCCGCAGCGCCATTTTTACGTACGGTATCTTCCGAGCAAAAAAACGCCGCTCTGCTTGCCATGGCTGACGCTATCACAGCTAATTCATCAGAAATATTATCTGAAAACGAAAAAGACGTTAAAGCCGCGCGCGGCGTTATCTCCCCCACTATGATCGACCGGCTTTTGCTCAACGAAAAACGTATCAGCGACATGGCTGACAGTATACGCTGCGTCGCCGGTCTTGACGACCCCGTCGGCAAGATCCTTTCAAGGACAGTCCATAAAAACGGTCTCATCATAGAAAAAACTGCCGTCCCTATGGGAGTTATCGCCATCATCTACGAAAGCCGCCCAAACGTTACGGCAGACGCCGCCGTGCTGTCTGTTAAATCAGGAAACGCATGTATCCTGCGCAGCGGTAAAGAGGCTTGGCGCTCTGCCCACGCTATTGTCGAGGCAATGCGCTCCGGTCTTACAGCCGCCGGCTTTCCCGCCGACGTCGTCCAGCTAGTCGAGGATACCAGCAGGGCGAGCTCTATGGAACTTATGACAGGCGTTGGATACATCGATCTGCTTATCCCTCGCGGAAGCGCAGGACTTATAAAAACCTGCGTTGAAAACGCTAAGGTGCCGTGTATCGAAACAGGCACCGGAATATGCCATATATATATCGATGAATCAGCCGATATCGATATGGCTGTAAAAATCGCCGACAACGCAAAAACAAGCCGCCCCTCCGTCTGCAACGCCGCCGAGGTGTGCCTTATAAATGAAAAAATAGCTCCGGATGTTTTGCCAAAGCTTTACGATGCTCTTGTCACCTCGCGTGAAAAACGCGGTCTTACACCTGTTGAGATAAGGGCGGATAATGCTGTGCGCCGCATCATACCGGCAATACCGGCGTCAAGCTCTGATTTTGACACGGAATTTCTTGACTATATCATGGCTTTCAAAATCGTATCAGACGTGAACGAGGCTATCGACCATATCGCCGCACACTCTACGGGTCACAGCGAGAGCATCATAACAAAAAGCGACGAAAACGCGCGTCTTTTTACATCTATGGTAGACAGCGCCGCTGTATACGTCAACGCCTCCACCCGCTTTACAGACGGCGGAGAGTACGGGCTCGGCTGCGAAATGGGCATATCGACCCAGAAGCTGCATGCACGCGGTCCCATGGGACTTTCTGAGCTCACGACATATAAATATATTGTCCATGGAAACGGTCAGATAAGGTAGTTCCATTGCCTTATCAGGCAGCCGGTACCGTATCAGCCGGCGCGATATCGTGTACAGCGCTTATAAAACAAACGGCGGCATACCAAAAGTTTGGTATGCCGCTGTTTTCATTGTTTAGTAAACTCTGCGCCTGCATCTCGGTCAATATATGCCCAACACGTTATTCAAGCGGCAGCTTAAAGCAGAATTTTGCCCCTCCAAATGGAAGATTTTCCGCATACATGCTCCCTCCGTGAGCCTCCACGATCGTCCTGCATACGGAAAGCCCGATCCCCATATTGCGTGTATAATCTGAGGTTTTACGATTTTCCGCTCCGTGAAGGTTCCCGTCGAAAATCGCAGCCAGCTTATTCTCGTCTATCCCTGACCCATTGTCGGATACGGAAAAAGAAGCCCATTCTTTTTCACGGCGCACCGAAACGTCTATCTTCGTGGTGGTCTTTCCATGTTCTGCCGCGTTATGCAGCAAATTTGTCAGTACCTGCTCTATCAGCATCGCATCCATAGGGACAAAAAACACTTCATCAGGGATGTTCACTGCAAGTTCTATATCCTCAAACTGCTTTTTAAACTTTTGAACTGCTTCTCCAAGTATTTCTTCTACAGCCTCCGGCTTTTTGTTTAAAGCGTACGTCTCTCCATTTATATGCGTTATACTGAGAAGATTTTCAACCATTCTTATAAGCCACTGTGCCTCTTCTTTTACGCCGTTTAAAAGCTCTTTTCTCTGCTGACTGCTCAAATGGTCGTCATTATCTATTATCGCCGAAGCCGAGCCTATTATCGACGTCAACGGCGTACGCAGATCGTGCGATATGGCTCGCAGCAAGTTTGCCCTCATCATTTCCCTCTCGCTCTGCGCCTTTATTTGCTCGTGCCGCTTGACCTGCGTCGTCATCGTGCTCATTATAATAGATACGGCGAGCATTGTGATAAATGTAAGCGGATAGCCCGATATGGTAAAATTAAACTCAAAATACGGATATGTAAAAGCGTAATTGACCCCAAAAACGGCGGCGAACGACGCTATCACGCCCCAAAAATACCCATTTGTGAGTCTTGATATGATAACTACTGCCAAGACAAAGATCAGCGGGACGTATACGTCTCCTTCCGCGGCGAAGCGCAAAAGCGCGCATATTATAAACGCCGCCACTATGAGGGCGACCGTTATCGCCGCATCTTTTAACGATACCGCTAGCTTTTCTGTAGATAGTTTTTTCGCTTTGCCCATTCCAGCCTCCAACTTAATCATTTAGTTTATCACAGTTTACCACACAGCCGCTTCCTTTAACAGTAAAGATACCGCTAAATATTTAGACCTGAAAAAGCCCGTGTATATTACACGGGCTTTTTGACATCGCTGATTTTAACTTTTATTTCTCGAGTCTCTTTAACGCGAAGTCCCTGATAAACGCTCTCGCAGCATTTACCGGTATTTCTTCCATCTCCAGGTCATATTTTATGTTCAGCGCCTTTTTGCTGTCCTCAGTTTACGGCGT
>CALWWO010000004.1 GCA_944385265.1 uncultured Oscillospiraceae bacterium | reverse complement strand
TATCGACCGTATAAGTTCGAGTTTTTCGATCTCTCTGTAATTATAATATATGCTCGTCCCGCTGCATCCGGACATAGAGATGAATAGAAACACGGCGAGTGAAGCCGCCGTTATTGATCTGATATTTCGCCGCATATTCTGTAGCTTCCCCTTTCATTACGCTTATTCGGACGTCGGTCTCAGCTCTGATTCTCTGTCTTTTTTCTTTGTCATCGGAAGCCGAAGCATCGCGCGCATTATATGCCTGCCCTTTGTCCCGGCAAACGGGGACATATATGCTACGCCGAAGCTGTCTATCGTACACAGATGATATATCAGCAGCGCTATGCTTATCGCAAGCCCGAACATGCCCGCTGCTATCGCCGCAAGCACCATCAGAAACCGGCATATGCGGAGCGCAGCGCCGAAATCCTGCGACGGGACGGCGTATCCCGCTATTCCGGACAGAGCCACTACTATCACAACTACGGGCGAGACTACCTTTGCCTCAACAGCTGACTGCCCGACTATAAGCGCGCCTATTATGCTGACTGTTTCTCCCGTAGGATTCGGAAGACGAAGCCCCGCCTCCTGCAAAAGCTCAAACGCCATGAGCATCGCAAGAACCTCCACCGCCGTCGGAAACGGCACGCTCTGCTTTGCATTTATCATCGACTGCATAAGCTTCGTCGGCAGCATCTCCTGATGATACATCGCCACAGCCACATAAAACGCCGGTAAAATAAGCGTCAAGACTACGGATAAATACCGCAGAAGCGTAAGCACCGACGCTATGACGAAATGCTGAGAATGATCCTCCGGCACCTTGAGAAACTGGCTTATCGTTCCGGGCGCGAGATATCCTATTGGCAGCCCGTCAGCGATGATCCCCACTCGCCCTTCTAAAATATTTATGCAGAACTTATCCGGTCTCTCTGTCGTTATAAGCTGCGGAAAAATATCGTTCGGGCGGTCGCAGAGGTTTTCCTCAAGCGTCGCGGACGCAAGCGCTCCTTCGATCTTCATAGCCTTCAGCCGCCTTTCCGCCTCGCTTACAAGCTCCGGATTCGTAAATCCCTCTATATATATCAGCACCGCCGCAGTATTCGTTTTTTCGCCGACGGTGTACTGTTTTATTTTCAGCGCCGGATTTTTTATCTTCCGCCGCACCTGCATTGTGTTCAGCTTCAGTATTTCTACAAACGCATCCTTTGATCCCTTTACCACCTTTTCCTCTTTAGGCTGATCGATGGAGCGTTTCTCTCCCGTCCTCGTTTCAAACGTGACGGCGGACTTCTCTTTTTCAAATATCACGGCGCAAAATCCATTGAGCAAATCGTTTATAACATCGTCCAGCACGTCGCGTCGCCGCGCCGTCTGTCCGTATACGACGCCGCCCATGGCAAGCGATATTATCTCCGGCTCATTCCGCGCGCCGGCAAACCGCTCGTCGCTCGTAAGCGGGCGTATTATTTCCCGAGCTACGGCTTCGCTCGATACGAGCCCGTCTATAAAACACAGTGTGACGCTAACTCCGCCGCGTCCGCCTACCGTGAGTTTCCTTTTTTCAAAATCATAGCAGCCGGCAAATATCTTCTCCAGCTCTTTTGACGACACCGGCATGTCGTATTTTACACTTCCGTCCGCCATGCTTTCAGCCTCCTTTTTGAAACGCCGCGGCGTCTCCTCTTTTTTTCTTATACCTGCTATTATTGCCTGCCGGTATAAAAATATCCGACCGACCCGGCAACGCAAAATATAGCGCCGGTCGATATGCAACGCGGCGCAAAACGCATAATTTTTTCCGCTCTTCGCTTAATAAAACGCAATACGGCGTAAAAAACGGTTTAAAAACGCGGTTCATCCGGCGTTATCTCCCCATTTTCGGTATTTTTATTCCCATTTTTGGCATAATTCACCCACTTTCTGCGCCATTATTCCATTTTTTGGTGCAGGCTCTCCACTTCTGGAATAAACTCCGCTTCCCGCGTAAAAGCTCTGCTTACGGTGCAGCAGCTCCATCTCCGGCGCAATCACTGTATAACAGTCGCAAAACGCGGCGGCTCGCCAATTAAAAAGCGCGGCGGCGGATACCCATTGAAAAAACGCAGCAACGTCGGAAAGAGGGAAAACAAAAAGCGGAGCGAGTTTACATAACATCCGCTCCGCTTTTGCTTATTTTTTCTTTATTTTCAGCCGAAAACATCAGCCACGTCGATACTGTTGTACGTATCGCCCGTCATGAACTGCATGTTTTCGGTCCATCCGTTCACGACCGATTCAAATATATACCAGGACGCCTGTTCGCGTAAGGTATTTTCCGTGTCGTATACTATCCCGTCGTAATCTATCTCCGCGCGCAGCATTATCCACACGCCGCCGTCGGCTTCAGCCCATGTACATTCGCCGATATCGACCTCGATCAGCGCCTCCTCTGCCGCGCTGTCAAGCACGCCGGTCGCCAAAAGATAGCCGCTCTCATACCCGTCGTCTATCTCATATTCCTCGCGCAGGCGCGATATCTCCGCTGTTTTATCGGCGGCGGCGTTCACGGTTTCGGCGATGCTCTCGCCGGACACGCCGGCTGAATCTTCTATAAACAGCCCGTAAAACGATAAAAATTCGTTTTGTTCGGCATATTGCGCGGCGTACTCATCGTCCGTCTTCTCGCCGTTTTCGCCGTACTGATAGTCGTGGCATTTCGTATACAGCGCGTCGAGTTCGGCAAGATACATGTACATATCCTCGCCGCCGTACATTGAATATACCGTCTCTCTTTCCGACTGGTTCATTGTGGCAAGCTCGTCGCGTATGCTCTGGCGCTCCTCATCCGTCAGCTCGATGCCGAGCACTGCGGCGTTCCACTCCACTGCCTTATAGGTGGATATGAGATAATACGCGTAAGATTTCACATATTCGGCATACGTTTGCTGGGAATTTGCCATAGCCGTCCAATCTTCTATCGCGCTGCCTAGCATAGCCTCGACCTGTACTCTTCCATAGCACAGCCAGCCGTAATACTCTCTCCATGTTATATCTCCGCCCTCGATCTGCATGACTACTCTGTCTTCGTCCATGTAATCTATGCCCACGCCGTGCGTGAAAAGCTTTATGCAGCCGAAGATTATAAGCACCAGTACTATTACAGCAACAGCCGTCGTCAAAACTTTTTTCATTTGTTCACCGCCTTATTCGTGTTCTTATATGCCCTTATGAACGATATCGCCTCACCGACAACATCGTCTGCCGACTTAAGCTTTACCGATACCGCCGGTTTCGCGCCAGCCTCGATCTTGAGCCTGCCCTTATACTCCGGCGCGTAATACAGCGCCGTTACACTCTCCATATCGAAGCTGTCCATTTTAAAATACAGCCGTCCGTCGCGCTGTACTATCTCATAAATTCCCGTATCGGAAGCCTCGCCCCGCATTATCGCTATATGGATAAGCGTGTTCACGCTCTTCGGCGGATCGCCGAATCGATCTATCAGCTCGTCTGTGATATCGTCCGCGTCGCCCTCCGTCCGTATCGCGGCGATACGGCGATACAGATCCATCCGCTGCTCCGGAGACGGCACGTATGATTCCGGTATATTCGCCGACACTGTCAGATCTGCCGAGCAGTCCGGCTTTCTCGGCGGCTTTTCGCCTTTTTCTTCAAGCACAGCCTCCTCCAAAAGCTTCAGATACATATCGTACCCGACGCTCATCATATGCCCCGACTGCTCCGCGCCGAGTATATTTCCCGCGCCGCGTATCTCAAGATCGCGCAGCGCGATTTTGAAGCCTGAATTGAACTCCGCAAACTCGCGTATCGCGGAAAGGCGTTTTTCGGCGACCTCGTTCATCGTCTTTCCCTGCCGGAATGTGAAATACGCGTATGCCCGGCGGCTCGACCTGCCGACTCTGCCTCGTAGCTGGTGAAGCTGCGCAAGCCCCAGCTTATCCGCATCTTCTATTATAAGCGTATTGACGTTCGGTATATCTATACCCGTCTCTATTATCGTAGTACAGACGAGCACCTGTATCTCCCCGTCCGCCATGCGGCTCATTATCCCGCTGAGCAGCTCTTCATTCATCCGTCCGTGCGCCGCCGCGACGGTCACGTCTTCGCCCAGCATTTCCGAAAGGCGAAACGCCGTTCTGTCTATGCTGTCTATCGTATTGTGCAGATAATATACCTGCCCGCCGCGCGATATCTCGCGCCGTATCGCGTCGCATACGACGCCCCAGTTGTGTTCCATGACATACGTCTGTACCGGCTGGCGGTCCACCGGCGGCTCCTCTATCGTGGACATATCGCGTATCCCGGACAGCGCCATATTCAGCGTCCTCGGTATCGGCGTGGCTGACAGCGTGAGCACATCGACCCCGCGCGATATCTCCTTTAAGCGCTCCTTATGTGCGACGCCGAATCTCTGCTCCTCGTCCACTACCAAAAGTCCCAGATCCTTGAATACGACGTCCTTTTGCAGCAGCTTATGCGTGCCTATTATTATATCAGCCGCTCCCGACTTTATGTTTGCGAGCGATTTTTTGAGCTGAGCGCCCGTACGGAACCTACTGAGCACCTCTATCTGCACCGGATATCCCGAAAACCGGCGCGACGCCGTTACATAATGCTGCTGCGCGAGCACCGTCGTCGGCACAAGTATCGCCGCCTGCTTTCCGTCAAGCACGCATTTCATGACGGCGCGCAGAGCCACCTCGGTCTTGCCGTAGCCCACGTCCCCGCACAGAAGGCGGTCCATCGGGACGGAGCTTTCCATGTCCTTTTTTATCTCGTTTACGCTGCGTATCTGATCGTCAGTCTCCTGATACTCAAAGCTCTCTTCAAACTCCGTCTGCCACGGGCTGTCCGGTGAAAACGCAAATCCCGTCTGCTGCATACGCTCCGCCTGTAGCTTTATAAGCCCATGCGCCAGCTCCTTGACGGCGCCCTTCGCGCGGGCTTTCGCCCTCGTCCAGTCCGTTCCGCCCATTTTTGACAGCTTTACGGGATGGTCCTCCGCCGCACCGATATATTTCGATATCATATCGAGCTGCGTCGCCGGTATATACAGCGTATCGGACCCGGCGTATGCTATTTTGATGTAGTCCTTTTCGACCTTATCCACCGTCCGCTTTACAACGCCGACAAATCTTCCTATACCGTAATGCTCGTGCACTACGAGATCGCCGGGAGCTAGATCCGTGAAGCTTTCAAGCCTTCCCTTGCCGGATCTGCGCCGCGTTTTCCGCCTTTTGCCGAACGCGCTCTCTAATATCTGCCCCTCTGTTATGACGGCGAGCCTGCTCTCCGGATACTCAAACCCGGCTGACAGCGCGCCGACGGCTATTATGCATCCGCCGGGCTGCGGCATATCGGTCAGCTCGTAATTGCACGCGCACTTTATCCCGCTTTTTTTCAGATACTGTGCGAGATTATCAGCCCTGTGCGAGTCCTGGCACAGCACGACGACGCGGTATCCGCTCTTCATATAATGCGCGATATCGCCCGCAGCCGTCTCGATATTTCCGCCGTATGACGGGAGCTGCTTCGCCGTTATCCCTATAACGGTGCGCGGATTTATGATATATCTGCCGGATGTGAAATTATCCAGCATTATCACAGGGTATTCCGATACTCTGCGGCACACCTCTTCCCACGACACGGCGTAGCTTGCGATCGACCCGTCGAGCATTTCCGCCTCCATCAGCGATTTTATGTCCTCGTTTAGCTGCCACTCGTAATTTTCAGCCCTGTCTTTAAGGCGAGCCGGCTCGCACAGGATGACCGCGGCGTTTTCCGGTATGATATCCGCCGCCGTCGCCTCGTCGTACACAAGATCCATGTACCTGTCAGCCCACGGGAGGCTGCCTGTATTCCGCAGCCTATCTGCGTCGCTTTTCAGCGTCTCGATAAATTTCTCGCTTTTGTTTTTTCTCCGCGCACACCTCGCGGCGAGCGCGTCTATCTTTTTGGCAAGCCCTTCGGCTCCGCCCTCAACCATTATGGGGAGTGTCTCAAGCACGGGGAGTATCGCCGCTTTTTTTATCATCTCCGTACGCCGTTGGGTCGATGTGTCGAAAAATCCCATCGAATCGACTTCGTCTCCGAAAAATTCGCACCGCACGGGGTATTCGTGCGCCGGTGAATAAAAATCCAGTATCCCGCCGCGCATCGCAAACTGCCCCGCGCCCTCTACCTGCTGAGAGCGGGTATATCCCGCCTTTACGAGCAGGTACGCTATCTCCGTCATATCATACTCGTGACCGAGCTCTATCTCCATCGATGTATCGTCAAGCACTGCTTTCGGCATGGTCCGCTGCATAAAAGCGTCCGCTGTGCCGATGATTATAGGTTTATCCTCCGCCGTCATCGCGTGCATCGCGCGTATCCTGACATGTTCTGACTGGCGCGACGCGCTTTCCGCATTGTAAAGCGTGAGCTCACGCGGGACGAGTATGGCGGGCGTCTTTCCCGTCATGCTCTCTATATCGCCGGCAAGCCGCTTTATCTCGCTTTCGTCGGAGCATATTACGACCGCCGGTCCGCCAAGCAGCCCATACAATGACGATATGACATGCGCGCGATGTATGCTCCCAAGCCCGGAAGCGAGCGCGGGGCACTGTCCCGCGTCGATCGCCGCATACAGCCGTTTAAACTCCTTTTCATCTATAAGCGCTTCCGCTATCTTCTTCATACTTACCTCTCAATGCACAATATATGGTGGTTTTTATGCCTTTGCCAACGCAACCGGCAACGCCCCCGATACAAAATATCGGGGGTATATGATTTTTATCGCGCATATCCGCTTTTTCTCGCCGTTCTCCGCGCTAATATCTTTTTCATGCGCCAGCGGCAAACGAACTCGCCGGGATCGGTAAAACAGAAACTGCAAGCTAAACCAGCAAAGCGTTCATCAAGCAAAAGGAGCCGAGGCGCCACGCCGCAAAAAACAAAATCAAAGCCCAGCGGAGCGGGTTTGATTTTGAGAGGAGGAGCGACGAAGCGGGAGAGCGTTGAGTGTTAGCTCGACGCGAGCTTAGCGCAGTCCGCAAAAAAGAAAAACTGCGAGCTAAACCAGCGAAGCGTTTAGCGAGCAAAAGGAGCCGCGACGGAACGCTGCAAAAAACAAAATCAAAGCCCAGCGGAGCGGGTTTGATTTTGAGAGGAGGAGCGACGAAGCGGGAGAGCGTTGAGTGTTAGCTCGACGCGAGCTTAGCGCAGTCCGCTCCGACGACGTTTCACGTGAAACATCAAAGCGGCGATTTCTGGATCTTCGCAAATCTTCGCGGATATCCCTTCGGCGTGGGCGACAACTTTCGTATTATGACGGCGCGGTGTACCACGTCCGTCTTCGGCACGGCATAGTCGCGCACTGCCTCTATCTTGCCGCCCAGCGTCTTTATCGCAGTTTTCGCCTCGTCGATCTCCTCCTCGGAGCCAACGCTTTTCATCGCAATGAAAGACCCGCCCTGTCTAACGAACGGCAGACACAGCTCTGTAAGCACGTTCAGCCGCGCAACGGCACGCGATACCGCATGATCGAAGCCGTCGCGCATCGGCGGCTTTGCCGCCGCCTCTTCAGCCCGCGCATGCAGGCACGTCACATCTGAAAGCGCGAGCGCGTCCGACACCTCGGCAAGGAAATTTATGCGCTTTTGGAGCGCGTCGAGCATCGTAAGTTCTATCCCGCCGTCGTATATTTTAAGCGGAAGTCCGGGAAATCCGGCTCCGCTGCCAATATCTATGACCTTTTTGCCGCCGTCCAGCATATTGTATATCGCAAGGCTGTCGAGAAAATGGAGCGCTGCGACCTCGTCCTCGCCTGTTATTGCCGTTAAATTCATGACACGGTTTTTTTCAGTCAGCAGGTCATAGTATTTTTTAAATTTTTCTGCCGCCGCGTCGTCAAGAGAAAGCCCCAGCTCCCATGCCGCAGTCAATAAAATTTCTTTTATCATATTTGTCCAATCTTTTCTGCCGCTAAGGCGGCGGATTTATCGCCGAAATGGCGATTTTTTATCGTGCGGAAGCACGATTCCTTTAATTGCGTGAAAGCGCGATTTCTTACGCCGCTGGCAGGCGGTACCGTTGAAGAGGGCGGCGACCTTTTTGCCCACGCAGTGGGCGGGATTGCCGCCAATAGGCGGCGCCATTTTTCCGCGTCGCAACGACGCAGATGTTGTTACCATTTCTTTGGCATATCCCAAAGAAACGGTAACCCAAAGAAAACATAGCAAAGGGGAATATCCCCTTTGCAAACCCCAAAAATGCGTAGCAACATACGCATAGGCGAATCTAACTTGCGGCTTACCTATTAGTAACTTGACCGTGCTTCCCATTCGACGAATCTCGGTGGAAAGCGACAGATTTTCAAATTACCACCCCCGCGCCATAAAAGGCGCGGCAGACGGAAGTAACGATAAAAAGAGCGTGGTAACGTAACCACCGTACCGCGGTATAATACTACGCGCAGTGTCATTGTTACGCAATGCGCTGTCAATGCGCCTATTCTATCCCGCGGGGAATAAGCTATCATATCAGATGACGTATGCCTGCGTTGGGGAAAAATATCGAAAGGGTGCAGGGAAAACCGGTTTTCCCTGCTATGTTTTCTTTGGGGCGACCATTTCTTTTGCATACGTAAAAGAAATAGTCGCAAAGGAGTTGCGCTTTCGCGCAACATACCCCCGCTTGGCAGCAAAAATGATATCGCCTGCCGGCGATAAAAAATCGCCGCAAGCTATATAAAGCTTACGGCGACGTGGTGGAGACTGGCGGGCTCGAACCGCCGACCTCATGCGTGTGAAGCATGCGCTCTGACCAGCTGAGCTAAGCCTCCGAAAAACGAAAATACTGATTTTTACAACTCATTCTAGCACACATTTTTAAGCAAATCAATATTAAAATAAAATTTGCGCGCCTGTATGATACGCTTAAAACATGCGCGCCGTATCGAATGAGGAGATTTTAAGTCCCGCAGACATATGAAGTCCGCGGGACTTTTTGCGGTATTAGCAGAAAAAATGAAATCGGGTAAACGAAAATACAACGCCTCAAACAGCGATAAGCGTGATTTCGGTAGGATATATCGGAGAGCTGTTGTACCTCAGATAAAAGCTGTAGTCCTTTGACATATCGTGTATCATCTGCGGGATCTTCCACAGATCCTCATTATTATGGTAAACCGATATGAGTAGCTTCGGGTGGTCGTTCAATATATGATTTTTCATGCCGAGCAGGGCTTTTTGCTCAAAACCCTCAATATCGGCTTTTATGAGGGTGACCGGCTCCGATATATCGGCGTCAAGCGTTGTAACGGGAATCTCCCCGCCGTCTTCGCCCAGGGTGTTGGCTGACGAGCCTGCGGCGTTCTCCGAAACGGACATCATACCCGCCGCGTCGCCAATCCCTTTTAAGCGTAGATCGATGCGCTCATATTTTTCCAGATTCTTTTTCAGTATTTCAAATGTCGCGGGCGTTATCTCATAGCAATATATCTTTTTATAGCAGTCCTCGCCATAATTTGATATGTATGACAGCACTGTGTCGCCCGTAAATGCGCCGAGGTCTACGAAAACTTCGTCCTTGCTGCATTTAACAAGGTCAAGGTCAAAGTATTCCGAGAACAGATATTCCCTCGTCTGCGATGTAGACGCAAAATCATATCTGTACCAGTTATTTAAAATAGCATATAAAGTTTTTTTGGAGCGGTAATCGGCGAGACGCTCATACAGCCATACAAAGTCGTCCATATGCTCGGAGAGCGCAGCCTGCTTCCCCTCGATCTCCTCATATATCCCGTTGTCTATATCAAGCCTTCCCCAATAGTTGAACTGGTTAAAAAAGTTCATGCAGCTTATCTGCGTTTCGCGCGGTACGGCGTCAAAGCTCTTTCTGATCCTGTAGTAAAGCTCCTTTTCGCTAAGCGATTTGATCTCTCCGACTAAAGCCGAAAAATTTCTGTCGATGATATTCATTCTATCACACTCCTATCTGAATATATATAATCGGGAGTGCGGCGGAATATGAGAGATGTTTTCGCGCGGCGGGACAAAAAACGGCTGAGCGCATTTTCGCGCTCAGCCGTTTAAGTAATCAAGGATCTCAGCGGCATTCGTATCGGGCTTGACCTTTGGCATGATCTTTTCAATAAATCCGTTTTCATCGATAATAAACGTCGTGCGGACGACGCCCATAGACGTTTTGCCGTAGAGCTTCTTCTCCTGCCATACACCGTAAGCTTGTATTGCGTAAAGCTCCGGATCGGATAAGATGATAAAGGGCAGATTATATTTCTGCGCGAATTTCTGATGCGAAGCTACGTTGTCACGGCTTATGCCGATAACGACGACATCTTTTTTCTTAAAATCATCGTACGCAGTGGCAAAGGCACATGCCTGTCTCGTGCAGCCGGGGGTATTGTCTTTCGGATAAAAATACAGCACGACCTTTTTGCCCAGAAAATCAGATAGAGAGACGGGGGCACCGTCTTTGTCGTTTAAGGTAAAATCAGGCGCTTTTGAACCGATTGTAAGCATGATAAATTCTCCTTCCAAACCGTGGATTTTTTGGTAAACGTCCGCAACGGCGCAATATTTGCGTACTGCGGCTAGTCCTATCAATAGAGTATATCAGACTTGCAGCCCGCGTCAAGCTCTGTTTGTAGCGGCATTCGAGGCTTTTGGCTGCGAGGTATGGGGCTGCCGCTGTTGAATCGAAGAGAGGAAAATGTTATATTATAATAGACTGCAAAAAGACTGAAGAGGAGAAAGCGAGGTGCGGAAAATGCCGGAAAAGAAGCTGGTCGCCGGAATACTGGCGCATGTAGACGCAGGGAAGACGACGCTGTCCGAGGCGATACTATATCATAGCGGTCAGCTCAGGCGGCTCGGCAGGGTCGATCACCGCGACGCTTTTCTCGACACCGACACGCAGGAGAGAGAAAGAGGAATAACGATTTTTTCAAAACAGGCGGAGCTTGAATGGGAAAACACGCGCATCACGCTGCTCGATACACCGGGGCACGTGGATTTTTCAAGCGAGACGGAGCGCGCTCTTCAGGTCATGGACTGCGCCGTGCTTGTTATAAGCGGGGCTGACGGAGTTCAAGGGCATACCGTAACGCTGTGGCGCCTGCTTGAAAGGTATGACGTACCTGTTTTTTTATTTATAAACAAGATGGATCAGGTCGGAGCCGACCGCGGCGCGCTGATGGAAGAGCTTCAAAAGCGCTTCGGAGACGGGTGCGTCGATTTCGGCGGGGACGATTATATGGAGCAGATCGCAGTGCTCAGTGAAGCTGCGCTGAAGGATTATCTCGACGGAGGTACCGTGCGCGATGAGGAGATATCGGCGCTGATATCGGAGAGGAAGCTGTTCCCATGCTTTTTCGGCTCCGCGCTGAAGCTCGACGGAGTTGAGCGGCTGCTCGACGGTATGGCGAGATATGCGCCGCGCCCTGAGTATCCGGAGGAATTTTCGGCAAGGGTGTATAAGATCGCGCGCGACAGCGCCGGGACGCGGCTTACGTATATGAAGATAACAGGCGGCAGCTTAAAGGTAAAAACGGCTCTTACTAACCGCAGCGCCGGCACGCCGGAGGACGACGTATGGGAGGAGAAGGTAAATCAGATCCGCATATATTCCGGAGCTAAGTACAGGACGGTTGAGGAGGTTACGGCGGGTGATGTGTGCGCCGTGACGGGGCTTACCCGCACGAGAGCGGGAGAAGGGCTAGGCAAGGAGCTTGCCGCCGCTCCTCCGGTGCTGGAGCCGGTGTTCACGTATCAGGTCATATTGAACGGCGGCGGCAATTTAAACGACGCGCTGCAAAAGCTGCGCTGGCTTGAGGAAGAGGATCCGCAGCTCCACGTAGTGTGGAACGATGCGCTGCATGAGATACATGTCCAGCTAATGGGCGAGGTGCAGCTTGAGATATTAAGGCGCATGCTTTCGGACAGATTCGGGCTTGACGTGTCGTTCGGCGAGGGGAGCGTGCTTTATAAAGAGACGATATCATATCCTGTCGAGGGTATTGGTCATTACGAGCCGCTTCGCCATTATGCGGAGGTGCATCTGCTGCTTGAGCCGGCGCCGCTCGGCAGCGGGCTGAGCTTTGAAACAGTATGCCCGGAGGATACGCTCGACCGCAATTGGCAGCGCCTTATTTTGACGCATCTGGCTGAGAAAGAGCATGTCGGGGTGCTGACGGGATCGTCGATAACCGATATGAAAATAACGCTGCTCACCGGTCGCGCGCATTTGAAGCACACCGAGGGCGGAGATTTCCGGCAGGCGACGTACAGGGCGGTGCGCCAGGGGCTTATGAGCGGCGAGAGCGTTTTGCTCGAGCCGTGGTACGACGTTCGCATAGATATTCCATCAGAGCACCTCGGCAGGGCGATGACCGATCTGCAGCGAATGGGCGGCAGCTTTGAAGCGCCGGTCGATACGGGCGGCGAGGCGACGCTTACAGGCTCAGCCCCTGTCGCCGAAATGCGTCATTACGCGCGCGAGCTGGCAGCGTATACTCGTGGGCGCGGCAAACTGTCGTGCACGCTGCGCAGGTATGAGCCGTGCCGCGATCCCGAAACGGTGATAGCCGAGATCGGATACGACAGCGAACGCGACACTGAAAATCCGGCGGACTCCGTCTTCTGCTCGCACGGCGCGGGATTCGTTGTAAAATGGGACAAGGTTCCGGAATATATGCACCTTGAGAGAGCTTTCAAACCGGAGGGGGAGAAACCGCCTGAAGAGCAGACAGCCCAAAGCGCCGCGACGGCGTATACCGGCACGCTTGAGCAGGATAAGGAGCTGCAATCGATATTTGAACGCACGTACGGACCTGTAAAACGGCGGGAATTTATAAGCCGTCCGCCGCGCGCGGAGTCGTCCGAGCAAAATAGGACCGTGGCAGCGCCGAAATATCAGGATGAGCCGGAGTATCTGCTGGTGGACGGGTATAACATCATCTTCGCGTGGGAGGATCTGAAGGCTGTTGCACAGGAAAATCTCGACGCTGCAAGGCAGATGCTGATGGACCTTTTGTGCAATTATCAAGGGGTCAAAAAATGCGTGCTGATACTGGTGTTTGACGCATACAAGGTCGCCGGAAATCCCGGGTCGGTCATGAAATACCATAATATAGATGTGGTGTATACAAAAGAGGCGGAAACTGCCGACACCTATATTGAAAAGGCAACTTATGAGATAGGCAAACACCACCGCGTCCGCGTCGCGACTTCTGACGGAATAGAACAGCTCATAATACTGGGGCACGGTGCGATACGCCTTTCGGCGTCATCCTTCCGGGCGGAGGTCGAGGCTGTCACAGGGCAGATAGCGCAGATACTCGCGAAATACACGGAAAAGAGCGGCTCTAAGGCGCTTGCGGAAGCTATGAAAAAGGCGCGCGGCAAAAAAATGGAGATCAAGCGGCAATGATAACGCGCGCGATAAAACGCGTAAAGGGCGCGGCGTACCGTGCACGGCAGCGATAAGCACGCGGCATATGTGCGCGATAAACGCACAATAAACACACATCGAGGCATAAACAGATAAACGCACCTGCGGTACCGGCGCATGATATCAAGGTGCGTTTATTTTTGCACGCCAGGGCGCAGCGCCGTCTTCGCCTGATATTGGCGTGCGCCACTCGTTCCGCCCGTCAAAAAATGCTTGCGAAAAGCTTGATATATGTGATATAATCGACATATACCGGAAACATAGGAGGCGATATCATGCCTAGACCGCAGAGATGCCGCAGAGTGTGCAGAGAGCCTGTGTTTCTATCATTTCTGCCGGAGGGCGCGACGGATACTGACGCGGTGGTCCTGTCGGTAGATGAGTTTGAGGTTATACGGCTTGTGGATCTTGAAAAGCGGACTCATGAGCAATGCGCGGAGCAGATGGATATATCCAGGACGACTGTGACGGAGATATACGAAATCGCGCGCCAAAAGATAGCGGACTGCCTGGTAAACGGGCGGCGGCTTGTGATAGCCGGCGGAAAATACAGGATCTGCGGAGGAAGAGAGCCCGCGCACTGCCACGAAAATTGCAGATGGACGGGCGAAAATAGAAACAGTGATATTTTATCAGTTGCAAAGATTGCGAAAGGAGAAAATACGATGAGACTTGCAATCACTTATGAGAATGGACAGGTTTTTCAGCATTTCGGGCATACGGAAAAGTTCAAGGTGTACGATATAGAAGATAATAAGATCGTACGGCAGACAATAGTGGATACAGAGGGCAGCGGGCATAGCGCGCTTGCCGGTGTGCTTAAAAATCTTGGAGTGGACGCTTTGATCTGCGGAGGTATTGGCGGCGGCGCGCGCAGAGCCCTTGATGAAGCCGGCATAAAGCTTTACGGCGGTGTGAGCGGAGAGGCGGACGCGGCGGCAGGGGCGTTCATAAACGGGGCGCTTAACTATAACGACAACGCCGGGTGTGACCATCACGACCATCATCACGGCGAGGGCGGCTGCGGCGATCATCATGGCGAGCACCACTGCCATCACCATATGCACGGACCTGACGGCGCGGAGCATTGCCATCACCATGAACATCCGCACCGTCACGAGCATGGAGCGCATGAGGAGCCCCGCGATCCCAAGAGCGGCGATTAAAAAACGTATATATCGGGTCAAACTGCAATTTCATATAAATAAAAAACCGCGGCAGACGTTAAATACGTCTGCCGCAGTTTTAAAATCCTCATAAAGTCTGCGATACACGGATATACATGGCGCGATATCATTTTTCAGACAGCCGCAGGCTGTTTGAAAAAATACCGGCAATCCGGAAAGCGCATGTGCAACCGGTAATTTATTGGATCGGCTCAAAATCGGATGCGCCGTGCTTGCAGATAGGGCATACGAAATCCTCAGGAAGCGTTTCGCCCTCGTAAACATAGCCGCATATCTTGCACACAAAGCCCTTTTTCTTAGCTTGCGGCTTTGGCTTGATATTGGCGAAATAATAGTCGTACGTTACCGAACGCTCGTCCGAAAGGACCTTAGCCTCCGTTACGTCTGCGATAAACAGCGTATGCGTCCCGCAGTCGACGGCGTCTATGACCTTGCCTGACATGAACGAGTTTGCAAAAGCGGTGATATACAAAAGACCGTTTTCACTGCGGGCGGCGTTTAAATATCCCGCGAATTTATCGACTGCCCTGCCGCTTTGGAAGCCGAAATGCTGGAAAAGCTCAAACGGCGTATCCTCAGTCAATACAGAGACGTTGAAAACGCCTGTTTTTGCAATGATATCATGCGTAAGGTTTTGCTTGTTGACGGCGATAGTTATGCGCATAGGCGAGCTTGTGACCTGCGCCGCCGTGTTGATTATACAGCCGTTGTCCTTTTCATCTCTTGCGGTGAGAAGGAAAAGCCCGTACGACAGCTTGTGCATAGCCTTGTTGTCGATACTGTTCATTTTCACACTTCCTTTACATAGCGGATTCCGGCGATAAACGCTATCTCATTCTTTTATAAGCGCTTCGATATCGCGTTTCGGTCTGACGCCGACGGATGAGCGGACCGGCTCGCCGTTTTTAAATAAAATAAGCGTCGGTATGCTTGTAGCGCCGTATCTCATGGCAAGCTCGGGCTGATCGTCTACGTTGACCTTACATACCTTTATAGCGCCTGCGTTTTCCTCTGCGACCTCATCGACGATGGGTGAGAGCATACGGCACGGCATGCACCAGCCCGCCCAAAAGTCTACCAGAACGGGGATCTGAGAGTTTAAAACTTCATTTTCAAAATTTTCCTTTGTTATATCAAAAACAGCCATATTATAAACTTCCTTTCATGTTAGTATATTCTGGTATGTTTAGGATACCCAAAAATATATTCAATTACCGTGACTTTATCACATTATGAAGAAAGTTTTTTAAGACCGTCTATATCTTTTATGATTATATGTCCTCTCTTGAGTTCACAAAGCCCTTCGCTGGCGAAACGGTGCAGCATACGCGTCACGACCTCGCGCGCGGAGCCGATACTTTTTGCAATAGCGTCGTGAGTCAGGGTCAGATCATAGCTGCCGCTTTGCTCGCACTCATTGTATAGGAAAAGGGACAGCCGTTTATCAAAACCCATAAACAGTATTTGCTGCATGACCCACATAACGGTGGAAAAACGCTTTGTCGTGAGCTCGTACATGAAGCATCGCACATAGATGTTCGCGCTGCACAGCGCAGCGAATGTGGACGCGCTGATTATAAGTATCTCGGAATCCTCATCGGCAGAGAACTGCGTGTCGAAGGTGATCTCCTTTATAACGCACGAGGCGGACAAAACGCACGGCTCGTTTTCACGTATATAAAACAGCGTGATCTCACGCCCCTCGTCAGACAAAAGATATACGCGCAGCCTGCCTGATATTATAAAAAGCATGCCAAGGCAGTCGTTTTCGGTGCTGTGGACCATAGCGCCGTGTTTATATGACACGATGTATGAATTTAGGCGGGCTGCTTCCTTCTCACTGTCGGACAGCTTATCCCAGAAAGAGAGACTTTGAAGGATCTCATCCTTTTTGTCCATACATGCACCGCCTTTCAAAATTAAATATTTTGTATAATATAACCCGGTATGACCGCAATAACAGTACAACTATAATAATTATATAGAAAATTGCCGGCTTTCGCAAGCAGTTTTATTAGCGGTCATGTAGCGGAGGTTTTTATCATAAAAGCAAAAGGAGGCGCGTGTCCTATTGACTGCGCTGTGGGCAGTGTGGTAAAATAAATGCGGATTTGAATGGAAGTGTGTAATTTGGACAGTTCTGACCCCGGGACTATTCCGCGATGCAAATGCAGAAAAATTACATATAGCGATTGCTAGAACAGCGCAGGCTGCGGTCTTAAAAGGCGGCGGCTGGTGCTGTTTTACATTTTTAGGCTTCAAATCTAAAATATCATTGGGATATCCGGGAGGTATAGTTTAAAGCATATGGAAAGCGACGGTTTAAATCTGGCAATCATTGCGTTTTGTATTATAATGTCGGCGTATTTTTCGGCCGCGGAGACGGCGTTTTCGGAGATAAACCGGATACGCGTAAAAACCATGGCGGATGATGGGAATAAAAGAGCGGCGCTTGTATACAGGCTGACGGAAAATATCGACAGGCTGCTTCTGACGATCCTTATCGGAAACGGCATTGTAAACACGGTGGGTTCCATTTTAACGGCTGCGCTGTTTATCCGGCATTTCGGCGGGACGGGGATAATACTTTCGATAGCGGTCGTTACGGTGGTGACGCTGGTTTTCATTGAGATATCCCCAAAGGCGCTTGCCAAGGAATCGCCTGAGAGTTTCGCGATGTTTTCGGCTCCTCTTATGAACATGATACGGATAATATTGTCGCCGTTGAACTTCTTGTTCACGCTGTGGAAAAAGCTTCTTTCAAAAATGTTCAAGTCGACAGATAATAGAAGTATGACGGACGAGGAGCTCATCACGCTTGTGGAGGAGGCGGAGCATGAGGGCGGTATAGACGAGCAGGAGAGCGAGCTTATACGAAACGCGATAGAGTTTAACGAAATGCTTGCCGAGGATGTGCTCACGCCGCGCGTCGATATTGAAGCTATAGCTGAGGATTACACGCGGGAAG
This sequence comes from uncultured Oscillospiraceae bacterium, assembly GCA_944385265.1. Next base: position 2,021 of record CALWWO010000004.1, on the reverse strand, counting down.
AGACGAGGAAGATTTTCGTCGAATCTGGGTATTCGCGTCTTCCCGTGTATAGAAAGACGATAGATAATATAATAGGCATACTTCATCAAAAGGACTTTTATACTTATCCGGAGGCGGATATAAAGGATTTAATGAAGAAGCCCGTGTATGCGTCTCCGACTATGCCTGTAGGTGCGCTTTTAAAGCTGCTGCAGCAGAAAAAGTCACATATCGCTGTTGTGACTGATGAATACGGCGGCACGGCTGGAATTATCACGATGGAAGATATTTTGGAGGAGCTTGTCGGCGAGATATGGGATGAGCACGACGAAGTTGTGGTTGAGTTTCAGAAGACAAGTGAGAACACATGGAAAGTGCTGTGCAGCGCACCTGTAGACGAGATGGAGGACAATCTCGGCATAAAGCTTGAAACGGACGCCGCTACGGTAGGCGGCTGGGCGATAGAGATGCTTGAAAAGGTACCGGAAGAGGGGGATTCTTTTGAATATAAGAATCTGAAGGTTACCGTCAGCAAGACGGAGGATCGACGCCTTTTGGAGGTAATTATCGAGGTGGGTTTTACGGCGGAGGATACGGAAGAGGAGAATGGGTAAGACGCTTTCATCCCTTCTCTGTATATAAAAAAGCACGGGGATGCTTTGTGAGCTTGTAAAAATAGAAAAAATCGTTTATTATGACAGTTAGAGGACCTCTTGCGAGGTCAATATAAATTGAAACGGAGAGTTGAAATATGAAAAAAGTCATTGCAACGGAAAAAGCGCCGGGCGCCATAGGACCGTATTCACAGGGAATAGAGGCAAACGGTTTTGTGTTTGTGTCAGGTCAGCTTCCCGTTGACCCCGCGACGGGGGAGTTTCCGAAGGATTGCATTTCCGCGCAGACGAAGCAGTCTATTGAAAATGTCGCCGCCGTTCTTGCCGCAGCCGGCTGCGGACTTGAAGATGTGGTTAAGACCACAGTATTTTTGAGCGATATAGGCAATTTTGCCGCTATGAACGAGGTGTACGCGGAGTATTTTAAGACAGATTGCCCGGCGCGCAGCGCATTTGAGGCGGCGAATCTTCCCAAGGGCGCGCTTGTGGAGATAGAGGCTATCGCCGCTAAAAAATAAACGACGAGATAATATCTGTACGGGAGAAAACTTAAGTGAAACCGGAATTATTTACAATCGGCTCGTTTACGGTGTACGGATACGGCTTTATGATCGCGGTGGGCTTTATTGTCGCTGCCATTGTCGCAGTGATAAGAGCAAAGAAAAAAGGCTTGAGCGCGGACGCTGCGGAGGAGCTCGCTATAAGCGTCCTTCTGTTCGGCTTTTTGGGCGCAAAGCTGCTGTATGTCATCGTAAATCTGCGGGAATTTTTTGAAGACCCAATGGCGGTCATAGGCTCCTCGGGCTTTGTCATATACGGCGGGCTTATCGTAGGACTTGCCACCGGGATAATATATTGCCGCCGTAAAAAAATAAGCTTCTTGCAGTATCTCGACCTGCTGATACCGGAGGTGGCGATAGCGCAGGGCTTTGGCAGAATAGGCTGCCATCTCGCCGGCTGCTGCCACGGTATAGAAACGGACTCCGCTTTTGCCGTTGTGTTTCCAGAGGGGAGCATGGCGCCTGCTGGGGTGCCGCTTGTGCCGACACAGCTTATCTCCGCTGCCGGTGGTTTCGCGATAGCGGCGGTACTGCTTATAGTATCGCGTAAGAAAACAGGCGTATTTTCAAAAAACGGAAGCATCGGCGCGCTGTATATGCTTTTGTACAGCGTAGGACGTTTTGTTATAGAGTTTTTCAGGGCGGACGCGAGAGGTACGGTAGGCGCTCTGTCGACATCGCAGTTTATATCGATATTTTTTGCCGCTGCCGGCATAGCTTTGCTTTTGCGCATAAGAAAGACAGCGAGCTCGGAAGCTAAAGCAGAAGCAGGAGTAGAATCAGGATCTGAGACAGAGCCGGAGCCTGAAGCGGATACGGAGCTTGAAGAAGCAAAATCGGAGCCGGAGCATGACGGCGAAAAATCTGA
>CALWWO010000003.1 GCA_944385265.1 uncultured Oscillospiraceae bacterium | reverse complement strand
AAAGCTTAAAATATTCCTCTGCCGTTTTCTTCATTACACTGTCCTCAGCGCCGCCGAGGGCAAATTCAAAGCATGGCAGCGGCGCGCTTATTTTTACGCTGTCATCGCAGCGTACCGGCTGCAGATCAAACATTTTTTCTGCTGTCGTCACGGCAAACGACGCTTTCCCGTGTCCCTCCGCCGTATTCCACGACATTATGATGCGCTCCGACGGGAGGGTGAGCGAGGTGTATACCATATTCATCTCTCTTGATATTCTGTTTTGCGCCGTATCGCCGACGGCAAATCCCATGTCAGCGAGCGTTTCCCGTTCGTCGTCCGACAATATGTACGAGCCCTTTGTTATCTGCGGTACGGCATCCTCCGTCATACCCATAAGGATGAGAACTTTTATATCGCGCCGTCTCATCCTTGTCATATCGCCGGCTGATACTCTGTCTATCGAAACAGGTATCGTTCCTACTGTATATTTAGATATCATGAGACGCAAAAGTGCAGCAAACTTTTCCCCATCTGTCTTCTCCTCAGCCATTATGTCGGCATACTGCTCCAGCGCGCCTATCAAGATCTCCCATAGCTGCAGGTATTCGTCGCAGAGCTGCATATCTCCGGCTGCGCGAAGCGCTGCCGCTCTTTCCTCGATCCGTGACGGCAGATCTATTGCTTCAAGAAATTTATAAAGCGCCTTTATTTTGCCTTTTCCCGTATCCTGCGCTTTGAAATCATCATCAAACGCGCACAGCTCATTTACCACGCAGCGGCGTATCTTGTTTACTCTGTCCAACACGTCCCTCTGCCCGTCTGTCATACTTTGCGCGTATCCGTCCGGGTTAAACGTCCACTCCTCGCGCGTCCACATGCTTCTGCCGCGGATATTCCACTTTATAACATAATTTTCAAGCACGTCGATATCCTCTGCAGGTATGCCTGTCATCCCTGTTTTGAGATATTTGAAAACGCTTTTATAATCCCAGTCGCTTAATATTATGTCAACCGCAGAGAACATCACGGCGATCACCGGCTTTTCAAGTATATCGCTCTTGCTCGCCATTTGAAGCGGTATTCCGTAATCCGCAAACACATTTTCAGCCATAGTCTCCCACTCCTCCCAGCCGCGCGCTGCGACCGCGAAGTCACGCCATCGGTAGCCTTTTTCGCGCACAAGCTCCAGTATCCGCGCGCAGGCGAGTTCGCACTCCTCCTCGGCTGAATCCGCCTTATAAAGCTCGATGCTTTCGCAAACTCCGTCAAATTTTACCGTGCCGTATGAAAATAGGTTTTCACCGAGGAAGACTAGCTCCTCCCGTTTTTTGCCTGTCGCGGCTTTCTTCTCGATAATATGTACTTGTTCGCGCGAAGCGGCGGCAAACCTTATAAGCTGCTGCGCCGTTTCAACAGGCAGAACAAACGGAGACGATGGATCCTCAAGATCGCCGCATGTGAGGCACACCGTAACGTCAGCCGATTTTCTGACAAGCTCCTGAATTATCGTTCTCTCCTGCATTGTAAAATCGGTAAAGCCGTCTATATATATTTTTTCGTTAAGTCCGATATCGCTCTCGGCTACCTCGCGCCGGAGCGCGTCGAGCGCGTCGGACGGGTCGTACATCCCGTCCGGTATATGCGCCTCATAAGCCGCAAGCACTATACCAAGATCTTGAAGCTTATCGCTAAACGAGCCGGAAAGCTTTCCCGCCGCGGCTGCAAGCTCCTCCGGTCTTACGCAGGCTGAACGCATTTCCCCGTATATGTTCAAAAGCTCATCTGCAAAAGCCGGTTTATTCCTTATGGTTTTGAAGATCTTGAGCTCAGGCAGCGCGAGACCCAGCGCACGCGACATAATGAGAAGCCTGCCGCCCGGATCCAGCGGCTTCCCAAGCGTCTTCCTTACCGACAGTATCCTGTTGCACAGGCGGGAAAAACTGATTACTTCCGCATACATGGAGACTCCGTTCCCGCACGCCATACACAGATGCCTTTCAGCGTCGTGTGAATATTGCTCTGGCACTATCAAAACGCTTTTGACGCCGGATTCGCCGTCATTTTTTATTTTGTCTAAAATAAATGATGTTTTACCGCTTGACGATACCCCGTATATAACTGTAAGCACAGCCTGAACCCCCAAATATTTTTATACGACACATTATACCATAACGTCTTTGCCGTTATGGTATAATGTGCCATCTTTTTTGCCCTCATTTCGCACAAGCACCTACGTTCGTGTGAAATTTCTTTCAGTTCCGCTGTGAGCGTAGAGAAAACGGGCATAATGACTGCTCTGAGGATATTTTATCATATTTTATACCTGCTTAAAAGAATTGCAAAGCGCTTTCTCAAATGAGAAAGCGCTTTGAACTAGTCTCCAAACAGTAAATATTTCAATTTACCGATTATTTCTGCTATTTTAAACTTTATCACATATCCGCTGTTTTCGCCGGTGATGAATGCAGCCTCCTGCTCTGTGAGCATGTCGTCGTTCTCCGCCTCGGATATCGCGGTCTGGCAGAGCGACGGAAATACGACGCACCACCAGTTATGTCCCGCTCCCTCGCCTATGATTATGCGAAGCGACATATATTCGCCTGCCGGCAGGGAAAATGTATCGTAATCGACAGTCGGAAAATGCTCCGTCATAAGAGAACCCTTTGCCGTATAGAAAAACCCGTTTTCTCTTATAGTATTTTCAGCCGCAGCCGTGATCTCTGCCATACTCTCCTTTATGATTTGTTCTGCCTCGCTCCTGCTTTCGGCGCTTTCAAGGACCGGCGCGAGCAGTTCAAGCACAGTATCCCTGACCTTCAGTTTTAAAGCCTGATCTTCTTCGCTGTCGGAATTTGCCACCACATGTATTCGTATGAGCTTGTCTGAAAGGGCTTCAACCTCGCTGTTTATCACAAAGCCGCTCAGTATAAGTACGGATACTGATATCAACAGAGCTATTTCCCATTTTTTGATTTTCATATGTTCGTATTCCTCCAAATGTATATGTACGCCTGTGTTTAGGAGGAAAAAATGATGCTATGTATTTATATACATAGCATCGACAATTATTTTGTATATTATACCTGTATTTTCCCGATCGTCTCAGACAAAAACGTCTCATTATACCGGTTTTTAAGCTCGCCGTACGCTTTTTTCGCGTTATCCTCGGAATCAAACAGTCCAAAAACGGCGGAGCCTGTCCCGCTCATCACAGCACCTAACGTGCCGCCGTCATAAAGAGCGCCTTTTATATCCGCGATATAGTCTGCCCCCGTCGGCAGAACATCTTCAAAAATATTGTACATGCGGCATCCCATCTCTCTCATGTTCCCTGATTTGAGCGCCGCTATTATACCGTCCGTATCCGGTCTACGCTTTATCTTTTTAAGATCGAGCTTTGAAAACAGCTCCGGCGTGGATACTGAAAAATTAGGCTTGCATATTACTGCAAAGCACTTTTTCATAGGGGGCAGTTCCGTCAAAATATCTCCTCTTCCGGAGGCGAGGCACGTGCCGCCCGATATACAATACGGAACGTCCGATCCCAGCCTTTTGCCGATATTTTCAAGCTCAGTCTGAGAAAGCCCAGCCTTAAACAGCATATT
>CALWWO010000002.1 GCA_944385265.1 uncultured Oscillospiraceae bacterium | reverse complement strand
AAAATATGTCTATCCCTGAATTCAGAGACGCATGTAAGGAATTCGCCTCCAATTTCGTAAATATTCAGATGGAGCAGTTCAAGCGTCTCGGCGTTCTCGGCGACTGGGACCGCCCGTACCTCACGATGAACCCCTCGTTCGAGGCGGAGGAGGTGCGCGTTTTCGGCAAGATGTACGAAAAGGGCTATATCTACAAGGGTAAAAAGCCTGTTTACTGGTGCGCTCACGACGAAACTGCTCTTGCCGAGGCGGAGATAGAGTATCAAGACGATCCTGTCACTACGATATATGTAAAATTCAATGTTATCGACGATCTTGGAAAGCTCTCTAAGTTCGGCGATCTTAAAAATATCTATTTCGTCATCTGGACGACGACGACGTGGACGCTTCCCGGCAATCAGGCTATATGCTTGAACGCCGATTTCGATTATTCCGTCGTCCGCGCCTCTAACGGCGAGATATACATCATGGCGAAGGACCTCTGCGATTCCGTCCTTGAAAAAGCCGGACTTAAGGTCGAAGAAACTCTCGCCGTAATGAAGGGCGATGAGTTTGAGCTTATGGTGGCGCAGCATCCGCTGCTCGATCAGACTTCCCTGCTCATCACCGGCGATCATGTCACGCTCGACGCAGGTACCGGCTGCGTCCATACCGCTCCGGCTTACGGCGCCGACGACTTTGTCGTCTGCAAAAATTATCCGCAGCTCAAAACCGGCGCAGAAATGCCCGTCAACGTCGACGATGACGGACGCTTCAACGCTTACGCCGGAAAATACGAGGGGATAGACGTACAAAAGGCGCACGAGCCTATTTACACAGACCTTGTCGCCACAGGCGCGCTGCTCTGCTCTGAAAAGATGACACACTCCTATCCGCATTGCTGGAGATGTAAGGAGCCTATCATATTCCGCGCCACAGATCAGTGGTTCTGCTCTGTCGACGCATTCAAAGACGAAGCTGTCAAAGCCTGCGAAGAGGTCGAATGGCTTCCCTCATGGGGATATGACCGCATGACTTCCATGATACGCGAGCGCGCCGACTGGTGTATCTCCCGTCAGCGCCACTGGGGTCTGCCTATCCCCGTGTTCTACTGCGAGGACTGCGGAGAGGTCATCTGCACTCCCGAAACGATCGATTCTGTCTCTAAAATATTCGGCGAGCAGGGGTCGAACGCATGGTTTGCACTCGACACGGAAAAGCTGCTTCCGAAAGGTTTCGCGTGCCCAAAATGCGGCGGAGTCCACTTTACAAAAGAAACCGATACTCTTGACGGATGGTTCGATTCCGGCTCTACACATATTGCCTCGCTTGAGCACGACGATCCGGAAAATTGGCCCGCGTCGCTCTATCTTGAGGGAGCCGATCAGTACAGAGGGTGGTTCCAATCTTCTCTGCTCACGGCAGTCGCCGTAAAGGGCAGGGCACCGTATGAAGCTGTCCTGACCCATGGGTGGACCGTCGACGGCGAGGGCAAAGCTATGCATAAATCTCTCGGCAACGGCGTTTATCCGGAGGACATCATTCCTAAATACGGAGCCGATCTGCTCAGGCTGTGGGCAGCCTCTTCCGATTACCGTGTCGATATGCGCTGCTCTGACGCTATTTTCAAGCAGCTCTCCGATACCTATCTGAAGATAAGAAACACAGCGCGGTATATCCTCGGCAATATCTGTGATTTTGATCCGGACAACGACCAGATCGCCTTTGACGATATGCCGGCGCTTGATAAATGGGCGCTTATAAAGCTGAACTTACTTGTCGGACGCTGCCTAAACGCGTTTGAAAATTACGAGTTCCACACCGTCGTACACGCGATACACAATTTCTGCGTCGTCGATATGTCGAACTTCTATCTCGATATCATCAAAGACAGATTGTACTGTGAAAAAGTCGACAGCTTTGAGCGCAGAAGCGGACAGACCGCTATCTATATTATTCTTGACTCGATGGTAAAGCTCCTTGCACCACTGCTCGCTTTCACTTCAAATGAGATATGGCTCTCTATGCCTCATTCAAAGGACGAGGATGAGCGCCACGTCATGTTAAACGATATGCCGAAGGTGTTTTCGGACCGCGTCTTTACCGAGGAGGAGGAGAAATACTGGGATAAGTGCCTCAGGCTCCGTTCCGACGTCAATAAGGCGCTGGAACTTGCAAGAGCTGATAAAATCGTCGGAAAGCCGCTTGACGCGCAGGTCACGCTTTACGTGTCCGCCGCTGCCGCAGGCGAGTTTGAGCAGATAAAAGACCATGATTTCAAAACGCTGTTCATCACCTCAAAGGTCACGGTCGTCTCCGGCGAGGGCGAGGGATATAACGGCGAGCAGTTTGCGGGCGTCACCGTGAAAATTGAAGCCTGCAACGACCCGAAATGCGTCCGCTGCTGGACCCGCGACGAGCATGTCGGCGAAAATCACGAGCATCCGGAGCTCTGCCCAAGATGTGCAGCCGTCGTATCGGCGCAATAAACGGTTACGGTCGCACGGCTTGCTTCTATGGAGCGCGCAGGGTCGGCTTGCAGTTTTGCAGCTTTCACAGTATACAGTGCTTTTCACAGCTGTGATGCGCTGCGGCAAACGGGTTTGCCGATAAATATATAAATTTTGTAAAGGCGGATATTCCGCCTTTGCTCATATCAAGGAATGGTAATAATATGCTGATATATTTACTGTACGGACTGCTTGTCTTTTCGATCACCGCTTTCGACCAGTTTTTTAAATTCTGGGTAGTTTCGAATATCTCTCTCGGCGGTCACCGGGATTTTATCCCCGGGCTTATAAGCCTTACAAACGTGCACAACACAGGTGCGGCGTTCAGTATGCTTGAAAATCAACTCTGGCTGCTGCTGGTGATAACGTTTATAGCTATCGCCGCCATTATCGCTTATATGGTAAAGGCAAAACTCTCCTCTTTTGCACGCATCTCGCTTTCAATGATACTCGGCGGCGCGATAGGAAACGCGATCGACAGAGTTTTCAACGGATACGTCGTCGATATGTTCGACCTCGACTTTATGAATTACGCCATTTTCAATGTCGCCGACTGTTTTATCGTCATCGGCGGGATAATGTTCTGCGTCTATTTTATAAGGGAATCGTACCGCGAAAAAAACCTGCCGTCGGATCATAGGAGAAAAATCGTTCAAGCAGACGGCGCTGTGAGAACAGATGCACAAATAGATGAAGACGGGATGAATGCTGCGACAGGTACCGGCGGCGGTCAGCTCTCTCATGAGCATTCGGACGCATCGCGCCGTCGTCATACAAGAAAACATTCACAGCATCGGTCAAACCGCACAGGTCATGATAACTCCGCGCAGAGCGACAGTTTTATGACGGATCTCAGCTTCAACTCCGATGCGGAATTTCATATGGATCCCGAAACTCTCGCGTTTTTTGATCCGGATTATCCCGAAAACACCTCCGGGAGTGCGACAAAATCGAACCGTGGGCACGGTGAAGGCAGCCGGAACAACAATAACGTGATACAAATGTCCGGGTACGATACGCCCTCTAAACCGCGCAGATCCTCCCACACAAGAGACTCCGCGCCAAAAAGCGCGGGCGGAAGCTCTTCTCAGCGCAAAAGCCAGTCTCGCAGACCAGTGCAAGGGAGTTCCTCCGGCGCTGGAAGCGTAAATTCCGGCGAATCGTCAGATGTTGATCTCTCCTTTACACAAAGGCTCGATCTTGAGTTTGACAGGATATTCAACAACAATAAAGATGGAAACGATAAGAATCAAAGCAAATGAAACAGGTATCAGGATAGATTCGTTCATCTCCTCCGCCGTGCCGGAGCTTTCGCGCTCAGCGGTGCAAAAGCTTATAGAATCCGGCGGTATAACGGTAAACGGCTCCGATGTGAAGAAAAATTATAAAACCATTATTGGCGACGTGTTCGAAATCGCCATTCCCGCTCCGGCGGCGACCAATATCGTGCCGCAAAATATCCCGCTCGATATCGCGTACGAGGATGACGATGTGATCGTAGTCAATAAGGCGCGCGGCATGGTAGTCCATCCGGCGCCCGGTCATTCGGACGGTACGCTTGTAAACGCGCTCATGTATCACTGCGGCAGCAGTCTTTCAGGAATAGGCGGCGAGATCCGTCCCGGGATAGTGCACCGTATCGATAAGGATACGTCTGGGCTTATTATCGCGGCAAAAAATGATAAAGCGCACGCAGCTCTTGCAGCTCAGCTTAAGGATCACAGCTTATCACGCATATACGAAGCCGTAGTCTGCGGCAGAATACACGATGACTGTGGCTCTGTAAACGCGCCGATAGGACGCCATCCGACAGACCGCAAAAAGCAGGCGGCAAACGTCAAAAACGCGCGCGAAGCCATAACGCATTATGAGGTGCTAGCCCGATATAACGGTTATACCCATATCCGCTGCATACTTGAAACGGGGCGCACGCATCAGATACGCGTGCATATGGCGTATATTGGTCATCCTCTTCTCGGCGATATGGTGTACGGGCGAAAAAAAACCGAAAAGGGGCTTGAAGGGCAGTGCCTTCACGCACGTTCCCTTTGCTTTGTGCATCCGACAACGGGTGACAGGATGAAGATAAATTCCGAGCTCCCCGATTATTTTAAAGACGTTTTAAACAAGCTGGGAAAAGAGCTGGAGGATTGATATATCGTTCTTTTTCCTGATTTGAAGAATAAAATACAGTTTCGTGCGGCGCGCCGGTCTTGGGGCTGATGATTTTGCTCCCGCTTTCCGCGCGCTATTTTCCGCCATTTTGTATAGTTGACGAAATCTACAATATTTTGTATACTATATTGTATTCGAATAAATGCAGATTCAGAGGTTTGCGTATGGATAATCTAAAAAAAACAGTAGCAAAAAATATAATATCGCTTCGTACGGCAAGCCATCTGACGCAGTATGAGCTTGGCGAAAAGATAAATTATTCCGACAAAGCCATATCCCGCTGGGAGCGCGGCGAAGCGGTGCCGGATGCATATGTACTGCTTCAGCTCGGCAAAATATTCGGCGTGACAGTCGATTACCTTCTGTCCGACCATGACGGGGAGGAGCCTGTTGCTCCTGAAAAGCCGGAAAAGGAGACAAAATATGATTACGCTACGATCACTCTCATTTCATTTATCGGGGTCTGGACGCTGGCGCTGCTCGTCTTTATCGTTTTTTCCCTGTTTGGCAGACTCGAGTGGATCGTATTTGTGTACACGCTTCCCGTCTCAATCATCGTGCTTTTAGTCTTCAATTCGATATGGGGCAAGCCCAGGAATAATTTTTATATCATTTCCGCATTTAACTGGAGTGTTATCGCCTCGGTATACATATCTTTTTTGCTTTTTTTGGAGTACAACTGGTGGATGTTCTTTTTACTCGGTATTCCGGCGCAAATTATAACGTATCTTTGTTTTAAAATAAAAAAACGGCGGTGATCCGCTGCAAAAACCGCAAATTTTGCGACTCTACAATTTGTAGAGTCGCTTTTTTCTCACTCTAAATCTTTGTTTTTATTCTGTATAGTCAAACTTTCGCTCAAAAGCTGGCGTAAAACCGATTTTTAATATAATATTATCATAGCTATGTGTTGTTATTGACAAACAGCGCCGTACGGCATGCGGCGAATATTTGAACACATCTTATCCGCATAATAAATATGATACGGATTATGTTGAAAGTGAGGGCTTTTATCATGGCAAAATATATTTTAAGCTGCTGCTCTACCGCCGATCTTACGGAAGAGTGGCTGAAGAACAGAGATATAAACTATATCTGCTTCCATTATTTTTTGGACGGCAGACAGTATCCCGACGACCTTGGAAAATCCATGCCATTTGATAAATTCTATAAGGCGATGGCTGACGGGGCTGAGACGAAAACATCGCAGGTAAATGTTGATGAATACGTGGATTACTTCACCCCGTTTTTGGAGCAGGGACTTGATATACTCCATGTAACGCTCTCCTCCGGCATCTCCGGCTCGTACAATTCAGCGTGCATCGCGCGAAGCGATCTGCTTGAAAAATATCCCGAGCGGAAGATATTTATCGTTGACTCGCTCGGCGCATCGTCCGGATATGGGCTTTTGATGGATAAGCTCGCCGATCTTCGCGATCAGGGCATGGGCATCGATAAGCTTGCAGACTGGGCGACAAATCACAGGCTTGAAATGCATCACTGGTTTTTCTCGACCGATCTCACGTTTTATATCAAGGGCGGGCGCATTTCAAAAGCTGCCGGCTGGTTCGGCACTGTACTGAAAATATGCCCTCTGCTCAATATGGATAATCTCGGCAGACTTATCCCGCGCCATAAGATAAGAGGCAAGGCAAAGGTCATCGAAGAAACTGCGAAAAAAATGATCGAGCACGCGCAGAACGGTAAAAATTACGACGGTAAATGCTTTATCTCCCACTCCGCCTGTATCGAGGACGCGAAAGCCGTCGCGGCGCTTGTTGAAGCTAATTTCCCGAAGCTCGACGGGCGTGTTGAGATTTTCAGCATCGGCACCACTATAGGCAGCCATACAGGTCCGGGCACCGTGGCACTGTTCTTCTGGGGAGACGAGCGTAAAAACTAATTCCGCTTAACTGCGCCGCGACCGCGCTATGCGCGGCGCAAAATTCACAAGCATGTGCGATAATAGAATTTCTGCACATGCCGTGCAAAACACTTTGGGTCGTTTGCATATCCCCATATTTATCGTGACCGCCTGGCGTTTTACAAAAATCAAAGCCTTATGCTCAATAAGCATAAGGCTTTTGCTGTACTTTTGTATTTCGTATACGTTATCTATACGCGACTGCGCCTAGCGGCGTTCTCGTTATTCGCGGCGCAGCTTCTCAAAAAACCGCCGCAAAACGTCCGAGCACTCCTCTGCCAACACCCCGCCGAATATCTGCGGCGAATGTACGTAATTTTCCATAAACAGGTTTATGATGCTGCCGCACGAGCCGCTGACAGGATCTTTTGCGCCGTAATACAGCTTTGCAATGCGCGCGTTTATTATCGCGCCGGCGCACATGGGGCACGGCTCAAGCGTGACGTACATGCTGCAATCAGGCAGGCGCCAATCGCCGGTCTCGCGGCACGCCATTTCTATCGCCTCCGTCTCCGCATGTGAAAGCGCGCTCTTTTTCTCCTCACGCATATTGCGCCCGTATCCGACGACGCGCCCAGCTTCATCCGTTATCACGCAGCCGACAGGCACTTCTCCGGCTTTGGCAGCTTCCTCTGCCAAATCGAGCGCAAGACGCATATAATATTTGCTGTCCAAAAAACCGTCCTCCATTGTATAAAGGCTCTCTCCCCCGTCAATAATAAAATCAATCTATATGGGAGGAGTCCTCGTCATGCAAGTAAATGAAATAATGAATAAAAGCGTAGTCTCGGTGTCTCCATCTGAAACAGCCTCGTTTGCGGCGCGTCTCTTAAACCGGCACAACATCGGCTCCGTGCCTGTGTGCAGCGCCGACGGCAGGCTGCACGGTATGCTGACAGACCGCGATATCGCCCTTCGCTGCGTCGCTGCCGACTCAGACCCGCGCTCCACCTCCGTGCAGGACATCATGTCGCGCAATATCGCCTGCGTCGCGCCGAACGATGACGTCACCTCAGCCGCTAATTTAATGGCTCAGCGACAGGTACGCCGGCTTCCCGTCGTTGAAAACGACAAGCTCGTCGGTATCGTATCGCTCGGCGATATAGCGAAAAGCAGCGCAAGCAAGCTCGAGGTAGGGCGCACGCTGACAGATATATCGGAAAATATCCGGACTGCTAATCAAAAAAATCGCTAGGCAGAAGCCCCAAAACGGCTTGCGGCAATCAGCACAGCTATCCACAAAATGACAAATACCAGATACATCACCGCGATCGTGATAGCGCCTTTTTTTACGAGTATCATATGCTCTGCAAGCTTTTCCTCGTCATTTCTGACGAAATAATATTTTGCGCAGAGAAATCCGGCATATGCCAGACACAGCAGCGTCAAGATCAGAAGCACTGTCGGAAAATAGCTTTTTATCGTCTCTGCCGCGGGCGCTATAATACTATCTACTACCCTTTCATTTTTAAACGGGTTCATGAAGCTGCCTCCTCACATTCATTATTATCTTCGTTTTATTAATTATACACCTTATTACTATATTTTGTCTAGAGTATTTTATCATTCTCTATTATATATTGCAAAAGTTACCAATCGATTTATACAAGACCGCCGCAGGCTTCGCCTTTGGCGGTCTTGTTTTTTGCCCGTTCACACCGTCGCTTAGCATTTTACGCTTATAGTCGCCGCATTTGACATATTCTAAAATAAATTTTGCACTTCTACAGCCTTCGACCGTATTTTTACCGTTTCAGGTTTATTCTGATGGTAAATCACTTATTTAGGAGGTTTTTGATGATGCAAACGATTTGGCGCTGGATACTTATTTTCCTCACGGTCATGTATATCCCGTCGCCCTCGCAGCTTTTGCTCTCCTCCTCTGACAGCGGAATGCAGATACCTGTAAATTGTTCGGGTATCATCGAATTTCTCGGTTTTTTCGCAAATCCGGAATATTATTTGAGCACAGACGAATACGCCGTCGGAGACGAACTTGAAAAAATACAGAACTTGACTGAGGATATAACGGAAGACTGCGACAGTACATATGAAAAAATAAACGCCGTGCTTGTATATGTGGCTGACAATACATATTACGATTATCAGTATCTTGAGGGGATCGAATTCCGCTCGCAGGCGCCGTACGATGCGCTTACCACGGGCATCGCCGTGTGCCAGGGATACTCTGATCTTGCCACTGTTATGCTGCGCTCGATCGGCGTGCCGTGCCTTACTGCCACGAGCAGGACGCACGCCTATAATTTTGCCCATGACGGAAAGCGCTGGGTGTTTTTTGACCCCACCTGGTGCTCATATAACAAATATACCGTAAACGGGGAGCTTTTATATGAGGGGTATACGGAAAAATATTTTGACCTCACCTCAGAAGAGATAAGCCTTTTGGGTGAAGCGCATGAGACCTCTTATATAATCTGCGACAGCGCTATCGCCCACTTTGATTGGGATAAGTCCGTCGCCGTTATATCCAGCGTTTCCGAAAGCATCCGTTTAGATCCGTTTGGCTGATCAAACGGAGTTTACATAGCTTGAGCAACGACGCATACCTTTCTTTAATCTTCCTTTGTAACGCAAAAAGCGCGTGATCGCAGTTTTTATACGGTCCGCGCTTTTTGCGTTGTTTTATCAGCCGCGGTGCAGAGAGAAAGTAAATAGACGGTACTTTATGATGGATGCCCTGTGATTGTTTCCCCGCCGCACCCTGTGTCTTTCGGTTTTTATTATCATAAAAAACGCGCCGCAGGCTGAATCTTCTCATTACCTGCGGCGTCTCATATCGTCGTCTCTACGCGCCTCGCCTCCTTTTTGTATTTTGCCGTACGATACGGCGTGTATATGACAGATCGCTTTACTCCAGCATCTCCCGCAATTTTGTAACCGCTTTCCTCTCAAGGCGGGAAATCTGGACCTGCGATACCTTAAGCACTCTTGCCGCCGCCTCCTGCGTCATTCCGCGGTAGAAGCGCAGCATTATTACCATCTGTTCCTTTTCCGGCAGGCTTTTTATAGCCTCCTTAAGCGCGACATGCTCTATCAGCTTTTCCTCCTGGGCATAATCTCCCAGTACATTTTCCAGTGTAAAGCCATCTTCCCCCGTCTCGCGCTGCAGCGAATCGGTCGCGGCGGTCGCAGTCTCGCACGAGGCTATCTCCTCCGGCGTAAATCCCGTTTCAGCCGCGATCTCGCTTACGGTCGGCTCTCTGTTCAGCCTCTGTTCAAGATGCGATCGCGCAGATTTTACTATCATTGCGCGTTCCTTCAAGCTGCGGCTTACCTTTATACTGCCATCGTCGCGCAAAAATCTTCGTATCTCTCCTGATATTTTCGGTACGGCATACGTTGAAAACTGCGTTCCATACTCCGGATCAAATCCCTGCATTGCCTTGATAAATCCTACGCAGCCGAGCTGGTAGAGGTCGTCCGCATCCACCCCTCTGCCGAAAAAACGGCGCGCGACGCTCCAGATAAGACCGGAATTTTCGACCAGTATCTGTTCTGCCGCCGTTTTATCGCCCGCTTTTGCCGCGGCAAGCAGCTCTTCAAACGGCTTGTCCATTAAACTCCTGCCCTTACAGATATTTTGCGCCACATCGTCACTGTCGTGCCACGCCCAAAGGTCGATCTCACTCTCAGCTTATCGGTAAAGCTCTCCATTATAGTAAAGCCCATGCCGCTGCGCTCCTCTCCGCCTGTCGTAAACATCGGCGTGCGAGCACGGTCTATGTCGGCTATGCCTAACCCCCAGTCGCGCACTGATATCTCAAGCGTATTGTCGGGATATATCTTTGCCTTCACCAATATTTTCCCTATATTCTCGGGATAGGCGTGGACTATGCAGTTCGTCACCGCCTCGCTCACCGCAGTTTTTATATCGCCGAGCTCCTCAAGCGTCGGGTCGAGCTGCGCCGCGAACGCAGCGACGGCGGACCGCGCAAAGCCCTCGTTTACCGATTTGCTCAAAAATTCCATTTTAAGGCTGTTTATTTCTTTCATATATGTACCACTTCCTTACTCGGCAAGTATTGATATCCGTATGATCCGCTCTATTCCCGCGGCGTCGAGCACACGCATCGGCTGCTTGGGCACGTTTTCCACCCACAGCCTGCCGCCTGTCTCGTGCATCCGCTTATATGTCTTTAGTATCACGGCTATCCCGGAGGAATCCATGAACGTAACGCCGCGCATATCGAGAATACAATCGCGCGGCATGAAATCTTCGATCTGCCGTTCTATTTCAAACATCGCAGCGCGCGCCGCGTTGTGATCGAGCTCGCCGTCGAGATATACTGTCATTCTTCCGTTCTGTACCGCCGCTGTGACCTTCATCTTCTGCACCCCTATCGTCACTTTTTATCGTTTTATTTTCTATCGTCTTATATAATTTTTATCGTACGGCGGAGAGTGCCTGTATCCCAGGCATGTCCGCCGCGCCGGTAATATGAAAATTTTTAAGTTTTCTCTTAAGTGTTTTTTCGGTAAATATGGCACAAAACGCTCTTGCGCGTCGTGCGCTGCATAATAAATCTCTCAAGTCACCACCCACTACCATCCTGCGGGGCAGGCAATGTAAGTCATACGCGCATACGGTGCGCTGCGTAATAAATCTCCCAAGTCACCGCCCGCTACCGTCTTGCGGGGTAAGCAGCGTAAGTTACCTACGCACGTCGTGCGCTGGATAATAAATTTCCCAAGTCACTGCCCATTACCATCTCGCGGGGCAGGCAGTATAAATCACCCACGCACACGGTGCGATGCATATATAAA
>CALWWO010000001.1 GCA_944385265.1 uncultured Oscillospiraceae bacterium | reverse complement strand
CGGCGGTATTTTTTGTCGGAAAAGGCAAAGCCTTTTCCGACAAAAGGAAACAGCATGGCGTGATGGACTCGATCTCTGCAAAATTTTGCGCTATTGCCGCAAAAAAGAACGCGGAAGACGCTGTTGCGTTTCGGCAAAAGCATGATAAAATATAAATAAAACGGAGGAATGAGATATGATAATAGATTTTAAAAACCTGGAACAGACTGTAATACCGAATTTTTACGGCGGAGAAAAAGAATGCCGCGCCAAAATGTATGCAGACGACTTTAACAGGGTGCTTGTAGGGAGTCTTGAGCCCGGCGCGTCGATAGGATACCATGAGCATTCGACAAGCAGCGAGATCATATATATTTTGCAGGGAGAGGGAAAAGTCCTTATTGAAGGGGAATACGAGCCGGTAAAGGCGGGCGAATGCCACTACTGCAAAAAGGGACAGTCGCACAGCCTGATAAACAGCGGCGAGGGGGAGCTTGTGTTCTTCGCGGTAGTGCCCCAGCAGTAATAAAAGAGGAAAAATCACATTAAGCGGCAAAGGGGAGGGGAATTATGGCAATTTGTGCAAAATGCGGAAGCTATGTGCCTGATAACGCCGTCATATGTACGGTCTGCGGACGCAGGAGAACGCCGACGCAGCGGACCGGCGGAACGCAGTCGGCTCAGAAACCGGCAAGACCGTCCCAAACGGGCGGATATGACGAAAATTATAATCAGGGGAGCTATAAAGCGAATTATACGCAGAATGATTCCGGAACGAGCAACGCGCAGAGCGGATATAATTCAAATTACGCGCAAAATGGATATAATGCGGCTCAGAGACGTGATTTCAACCAATTCAATCAATATCCGTACAGCGAGCAGGCGCCGAGCGTTTTCTGGTATATAATAATGACGCTGGTGTTCAATATACCGGTGATAGGCTTTATATGCGCGATAGTCATGGCGTTCGGAACGCCGGGGAACAGGGCAAAGCGCAACTTTGCGCTGGCTCATCTCATACTGCTCGTCATAGGAATAGTGCTTATAATAATTTTCTGGGCGGTCATAATCAGCGCGATAAACCGGATCCCGCCGAGATACTGGTGGGAGTACGGCGTATACGGCGAAGGGGTAACAGCCTTTATAAACGCCGTCCGCGCGGCGCTGTGATAAAAACGACGGGAGGATGAAACGAATAATGATATATAGTAACGCAGCCGAGCTCGTGGGGAAAACACCGCTTGTGAGGCTTGAAGGGTATATGAAAAAATACGGGCTTGCCGCCGATATCGTTGCAAAGTTGGAGAGCTTTAATCCGGCTGGCAGCGCGAAGGACAGGGTGGCGCAGCGTATGCTTGACGATGCGGAGGCAAAAGGGCTCATAAAGCCCGGCGCCACTATAATAGAGCCGACGAGCGGGAACACCGGCATCGGTCTTGCGTCCGCCTGCGCGGTGAGAGGATACCGCGCGATAATAGTCATGCCCGACACGATGACTGTAGAACGCCGACTGCTCATGTCGGCATACGGAGCCGAGGTCGTATTGACGGACGGAGCCGAGGGTATGGCAGGCAGCATAAAAAAGGCGGCGGAGCTTGCCGCAGCTATCCCGGGCAGCTTCATCCCGGACCAGTTTTCAAATCCTGCGAACGCCGAGGCGCACTATCTGACGACGGGACCTGAGATATGGGAAGATACCAACGGGAACGTCGATATTTTCGTCGCCGGAATAGGCACGGGCGGAACGATAACAGGAGTTGGCAGGTATCTTAAAGAGAAAAATCCGAATATAAAAATAGTCGGTGTAGAACCGGCTGAGTCGCCTCTGCTTACAAAGGGCGTCGCCGGCGCGCACGGCATACAGGGGATAGGGGCGAATTTCATTCCCGCGGTGCTCGACACCGATATCTATGACGAGGTTGTCGCCGTGAAGACAGAGGACGCGTACGCCGCGGGACGCGACGTTGCAACATGCGAGGGATTTCTCGCCGGGATATCCTCCGGCGCGGCGCTGTATGCGGCAAGGCTGCTCGCTTCCCGCACCGAAAATGCGGGCAAGCGCATAGTTGTGCTCATGCCCGACAGCGGAGAGCGGTATCTCACCACGGAGATGTACGCGAAAAATTGAGCGCAGATATGGGAGGCGGATAAAAAAGTTTTGAAAATACGATAAAATCGACAAAACTAGTGTTTATTCGACAAAAGCTCCTATTTACATTTTGCGGACAGGACTGTATTATTTAAGTACAGCTTATCCAATGGCATGAGGATGCCCAAGTCTTTACTTAAAGACTGTAAGCTCATATCTTTATCCCACAACCCTTTTTTTGGCGGACTGAATTTCAGTCCGCCGCTTTTTTTGCGCCGGTATACAGGAATCTGCGCTCACGCTGCCGATATGACGCAAAAGCGGTGCTAAAGCTTAACGGCTTAGTAAAACGGCACTGTTTTGCCGGGCTGCATAGTATGATCTATAAGGAGAGATAATCAAAGCCGGCATTTCATAATTATAAAAAATACAATAAAGTGTTTACAAAAATCTTTAACAAGAGTATAATGAATATATAAATAATAAGGCGGGAGGAAAGAAGGCGGTAAACTGTTGATGTGTGCGCCGCGGCGCGCTGCGGCGTCATTGAAAGGATGATTTGAATGAAACGGACGAAATGGATAAAAGCGCTGTATATAATGTATATTATCTGCTTTGCTGTGATGGTTGCCGGACGTGTTTATGTGCACTCGGTACAGATCTACGGGGATTTGTTCTTCACATTTGAGGAACACGGGATAGAGCATATCGAGCTGGAAAACAGAGCTTACGAGATCGTTGGAGTTATAAACGATATCTATGTAAAGGGAGCCCGCACGGTTTTGGCTCTGATGCTTGTAACGCTCACCGCCGTTCCGATACGCCACGTCGCCGTGGCTTTTGCGGCAACTTTCGGGTCGGTGCTTGTTGTGGCGGGGATATCTATGTTAATCGACATGGAGTTCTGGAAAAATCATCTTGACCATGTATGGATACCGGCAATAGATGTTATACGGATGTTCCTTTTGTATCTCGTGGCGGATGCGATTCTGCTGCTGTGGAGGAAAGCGCGTGCGTCGCTTACGACCGGCAGGCTTGCCGCGGTGTTTACGGTACTTCTGGGGACGCTGACCGCTATGGCGGTGGTATTCGGCATATTCGGCGACGGATGGAGCGCAAACCCGCTTTACCGTCCAACGCAGAACGAAAGATATATGCTGTTGCTGCTTGTCGCGTGTCTCACAGTAGACGTAGCGGTTATGTTAGTAAAAAAGAAAATGCAAAAGAGAAAGGAGATTAAAAATGAAGGCACGAAGTAAATTATCAGTTTGTATTTGCACATTGCTTATTTGTACATTGCTTTTGGGCTCTGCCGCACCCGCCTCGGCAGCCGGAACAGATTCAATGACAGTAGAAGAAGCAAAAGCGTATTTGGCAAATTACAGCGAAGTGAGATACGATAGCGAAGGTGAGTACGTAGTAAGATATGAGTTTGAAACCGAGGAAGCATTGCAGGAAGCTGCGGAATATATTGCTGAAAACGGCGTGGAAGCATACCATGCAATGGCAGACGCTTACGTTGCCGAGCAGGTCGCAAACGAGCCGCCCGCCATACAGCCGTGCGTTATAACAGATGGCGAGACTGTAAAATATATCAGCGGCGATGGGCTGCACACGGTTACGTCTGTTTTCGGTGGCAGAGCGTATTATGATAAGGCAGGAACCGTGGAATATTCTTTCCAGATAACATTTAATGTTCTTGTGGAGAATAATCAGATTTTAGGTATCACAAGCAAGGCAATGAATGTCCTGCATGTTGGCGCTGGAGGAAATATTATAGATACAAGCCTTTCTCAGGCGCATACTCATAACCAGGCGGGCGTCTCGGCAAGCTTTACCGTTTCAAAAACGATCGTGTGGGATGGTGTTTCGAGAAGTAATGTTATCTATGAAAGATATTATGAAAACGTAAATCTTACGGCGTATCTGAGATAAAAGAGAAAAAACCATTAAACGGCTAATGCGTTGCTGCAAGTGTCAACGCTGGCGGTGATTTGAATTTTTTCTTTTTCCTACTCCTTATCAATCTCTCTTTGGGAAAACGCTTCGGATTATATTCCGAAGCGTTTTTCATGTATATAAATAGCTGCGCGGCGTCATCGCAAAATGACGCCGCACTGTTTATTTGTTTTGAGAGCTGTATAAGCAGCCTTAAAAGTCTTTAACCGCATAAACGACGGTACGCCGTTTTACCCCGCATAGACGGTCGGTCAAGCTGCCTGTCACCCGCGTGAACGGCGGCGAGAGCTTTTTCTCTCTGCGTATAGACCGGAAATTTTACTGTCGGAATCCTGCATAAAGCGCTTGAGCTTGTCTTCAAACGATACGTTTGCAGCTTTGATTGATTCGTCCTGTGCGCTTGCGGCTGGCGTGCCGCCCTGATGTTGTTCAGACCTGCGTGGATTAAACGCGGCGTCCTCATGCGGCTGAGCTGCCCGTGATCCCTCCGCACGCTGCGGTGATTTTTCAAACCTGCGCTGGCGGGTTGAAGCCGGCTCCTGCGTTTGCTTGATAGAGAGGTTGATACGACCGGCGTCGTCTATGCTGATGACCTTGACGGAGACCTCCTGCCCGACTTTTAAAAAATCGGATATATCGCTTACATATGTGTTTGCTATTTCCGATATGTGGACAAGACCGGACCTGCCGGACTCAAGAGAGACGAACGCGCCGAATTTCGTGATAGATGTAACTTTTCCGGTCAGTACAGAACCAACTTCAAATTCCATATAAATAGATTTATCCTCTCATTTGTAAAAATTGGATGCAATGGGGAATCACTCGGTATAAAAAACCTCTTCGTCGGGATATGCAAGATCGAGATTTTCGCGGGCGAAATCCTCAATAATAGCAGGATCGTCGCTGTTTTCGATAGCGTACTCCAGCTCGGCATTTTTTGCATTTTGAGAATCGAGCGTATCGCGCAGACGGTCAAGCTCACCGTTTGCGTCGTTCACCTGAGAATAGAGACCGGCGAGAGTGGAGACCGCGTACACCAGAAGCACGGTGATCACTATTTTCGTAAAAATACCTGCGCGTTTGAGTTTCACCCTCGTTTACCCCTTTCTTCTTCGCGTTAAAGCCCGCGACCTTATGTTTTCGCAGTTTAAGATATGTATTATTCATTATACGACGTTTGATCGATTTGTGGAAGACTTTTTTTGCAAATAATGCAATTTTTTTTATAGTTGTACAGAAGAAGGCGAGGGGAATAAGTAGATAGGATAAAACCCGCGATATCAAAACGACGGTGGTGTTCCACACCCAGAAGCCGGCGCTGCTCAGAGCGTAAAGATAAACGCAGAAACCAAGGGCTGAAAACACGAAGACGAAGATGCGCTGCTGACCGCCGCCGACAGTCATGCCAAAAAGGAAAAGGGAAAAGGCGCAAATTATCCAAAACAGAGCGTCGGTCAGAGCGGTGAATAATTCCGATGGGAATTTTCGCCTCAAAGCACGGAAAAAATCGTATAAAAATCCCGCGCACAAACCGAAAAGAAGCGAAAGTACCGCCTGCCGCGCCTGTCCGAGAATGGTTATATCCATGGGCTTATCTGAATATCCGCGACAGGAAGCCGCCGGAGGACGGCTCGTCAGTCTCATAGCCGAGCGATGTTACAAATCCCTTTGCGGTAACCTCGCCTGTATCAAGACTGAAACGCTCCATGCGGAAATCCCCGCCCTGTATCGACAGCGTGCCTTTTATCGTCTCAAGCACTATTTCGTCCTCGTCAAATCGCAGTACTTCATGCACTCCGGTTACAATTAGTTTCTTCCTGTCTTCTATTATGACATTTTGCGGCATATTTTCCTGTAAGGTTTTGTCATCAAAGCTCATTTGCCGTATCCTCCTGATGTGATTTATGTAATAAAAATATGCAAAAAGAGCCGGAAAAATGACCGTTTGAAATAGAAAAAATGAAAAGTTACAAAAAAAGTACTTGACAAATGCACTGTAAACGATTATTATACAAACTGTAACCGCTTTGTAACCGACTTTATAGAATTTGTTACTATGAATTTTTTACTGATTGGTAACAGGGCATTTGGAGGAATTATGGAAGTACTTAAACGATTTGTAGGTAAGATCAGACATACGGCATCTGCCGCAAAATTAAAGATAAAGGCGGGCGCTTCCGACGCAGGTTCAAAGATAAAAGCGGGCGCTTTCGCCGTCGGCTCGAAGACAAAGACAAGCGTTTCGGCAATGTGCTCCGGCATAAAAACGGCGCTTTCTTCTGCAAAAGCATTTACAGTGGTAAAGGCGAAGGCGGGCATTTCGGCGCTGAAGGCGAACAAAAAATACAGAAGAACGGCAGTCCTCACGCTGGCATTTATAGTGCTCGTTTCATCATCGAGTCTTATACCGATCGGCTACGCAGTATCGGTAGACGGCGTGCAGATAGGATATGTCGCCTCAAAGGAAGAGGCGCAGGCGCTTATAGACAGCGTAGAGACGCAGGCGTCCGAGATACTTGGCTCTGAGTATTCGCTGGAAGATAAGGTAAAGGTAGCGTCGGTCATAGGCAAGGAAGAGGTTGCTGAAAACGACGAGCTTGAAAAAATAATGATGGACAGCGTTGAGGAAATCAAGGAGCTTTACGGCGTGTATCTCGACGGCGAGCTTATCGCAGCTGTTGAGAATGAGGATACCGTAGATGAAGTAAAAGCTGAGATAATCGAGCAATACGGTAATGAGAACAATATAAATACGACGCTTGTACAGAGCGTTGAGGCTGAATACGAATATGTCGCCGCTTCCCGTGAGGTAAGCGAAGAGGAGCTCTATGAAATGCTGGATCCGGCAAATGACAGCTCGCCTTATTCGCTTGATATTAGAGCGACATATATGGTAGAGGAGACGGAAGCTATCCCGTTTGAGACGGTCTCGACAGGAAGCTCCTCTATGTACAAGGGACAGAGCAAGGTAGTTACGGAGGGCGTAAACGGAGAGATCCTGAACAGCTACTATGCGGTGAGCATCAACGGCGAGGAGATCGGAAGAGCGCTTGTTGAAACGACTGTTACGGCTGAGGCTGTGAACCGCGAGGTAGTTTACGGAACGAAGGAGAAACCGTCTACAGTATCTACAGGCAGCTACCTGTTCCCGACGAATGGACAGATAAGTTCATATTTCGGATATAGGAACGTAAGCGTCGGCTCGTCATATCATCAGGGACTTGATATCTGGGGCAGCTACGGTCAGGCGATCTGGGCTGCTGACGGCGGAACAGTCACATTTTCCGGCTGGAATAACGGCGGATATGGATATCTTGTCGTTATAACGCACGACAACGGCGAACAGACATATTACGCACATTGCTCGTCAGTCGCCGTATCTCAGGGCGAGCGCGTGTTCAAAGGGCAGACTATTGCGTATATGGGAGCTACCGGCACGGCAAGCGGCGTCCATGTTCATTTTGAGGTAAGAGTAGGCGGTCAGCCTGTAGACCCGCTTACATGCCTCCAGTAGTATCGAAATAATAAAAGAGAGCGGCTGCTATAATGGCAGCCGCATTTTTTACACTGCCGTCACGCGGTGCATTTTTTACACTGCCGTCACGCGGTGCATTTTTTACGGACGGAAAAGCGTTTACTGTTTTTATCAATAAATATTTTAATTTTGTTCATGCAAAAGACATAAACTTAATGTAGTATATGGACACATAGAAAACGAACTCTGTTTCAAGGAGGCAAATCGTATGTGCTACAGACACGATGAAGAAGAAAAGCGCAATGAAGAACAGATAAACGAAACGGAAAAAACCGAAGAATCTGTCTCGGAAAGCAAGGCGGCGGAGGAGAGATACAAATCCACGCACAGATATAACGACCCGTGGACGGAACCTCAATATAGTCAGACGAAGGAGACGGGGTATAATTATTGCTCGCCGAATTATTCAGCCGGGCATTCGTACAGCTATCCGGTGCAGGACAGAAGACCATCCGCCTATAATGCTGAGACCGGGGAAACGCCTAAGAAAAAGCGCGGTGGGTTCGGCAGAACGATAGCGTTGATACTTGTATGCGCCCTGCTGTGCATGGCTACCGGTGCGGGAGGTGCATATTTTGTCATAGACCGGTATATGGACGATACGGGAACTGCCGGTAATAGTCCAACGGTCATTTTGGGGAATCAAAACACATCGTCGGCAGACGACGCGCAGGATGCGGAAGATCCGGTAGATGCGGATGAGCTCAGCGGTACTGCGATATACAAGATAGCGGAGCAGCAGGTCGTCGGTATAACGACGCCGTATACGACGCAGAACTTCTTCGGCATGGAATCGACGATGGCAGTGTCCGGTACGGGCTTTGTAATATCGGAGGACGGGTATATCCTCACAAACTACCATGTTATAGAGCTTGCCGTTGAAAACGGGTACGAGGTGAACGTCATGTTCAAGGACGGCACTGAGTACACGGCTGAGATAATCGGATATTATGAGGCAAACGATATCGCAGTCATAAAAATCGACGCGACGGGGCTTACACCGGTAACGCTTGGTGATTCCGATACGATGGAGGTCGGCGAGAGAGTGTACTGCGTCGGAAATCCGCTTGGCGAACTTGATTTTTCGTTTACCTCAGGATATCTCAGCGCACTTGACAGACTTATAGCGACAGATAATTATACGACGATAAATATGTTCCAGATGGATGCTGCTGTAAACAGCGGTAACAGCGGTGGACCTGTATACAACAGCCGCGGTGAAGTCATCGGCGTAGTTACGGCGAAATATTCCGAAAGCGGCGTTGAGGGACTAGGATTTGCCATCCCGATAAACGACGCGGTGAATATCGCAAAGGATCTGATAGAATACGGATATCTCACCGGTCAGGCATATCTCGGTGTCAACGTTAAGGATGTGGAGAGTTTCGTCACAAGCTATTATAATATCCCGAGAGGCGCTTACGTTGACAGCGTAGAAGAGGGCTCTTGCGCGCAGACGGCCGGTATCCAGGCGCAGGACATCATTACGAAGATAGACGATAACGAGATAACCAGCGTCGAGGAATTGAGACGCACGCTGAGAAACTATAACGCCGGGGACACGGCGACGGTAACGGTATACCGCTCAAGCTCTGGATATATAGACCTCTCCGTCACATTTGACGAAAATCAGGAGCAGTAGCGTGCGGCGACCGTGATATTATGTCCCGGTGCCGTCAAAACAGCGATAACGTGGACCTGTTGGACAGACGATAAAATAGAGTGACAACGAAAAAAATCCTCCGCACCGCCGGAGGATTTTTTTCACGCTATATAAGCGTTAATATTTAAGCCTTTAAGGAGAAAACAAAGGAAAATATCAAAAATATCACGCGGAATAAAGCCGCTGCATAAGCCGTCACATCTTAAAGCCGCTTCTTCCGGAAGAGCCGAATTTTAAAGCGATTTTTTTCAGATGACTTCTTACAAAAAACACGCCGGTCAGCACAAGGACAGTAAAAACGCTGCCAAAAATTATTTCTTTTACCATAAAATCTACCTCCGTTCCATAAAAGCAGGCAAACGGCGCTTTGGTTAGTTTTAACTAACTAAAGTATACAACAATTCCGTACCCTTGTCAATACAAAAATGCTGTTGTGCGCTTGAGTTGCAGCGCGGGCACGCTTGACAGTGTTTGCAAAATGTAGTATCATATCCGGCAGAAAAGCTTGATATTTGCGCTGCCACCGGGTAGCGTGCGCTTCTGCGCTCGAAACGTATCGTTAGGTCTTTGAAGATGCGTTTGGGGCGTATTTTTTTCGGAGGAGAAGGAATGAACGCTGTAAAATCATTTAAAAACCTGTCAAAATTTGAGCTGTCGCTGTGGCTCTTCTCGTGTGCGGCTATTGTGCTGTCACAGCTTTTATCCGGCGGAGCGGACGTTTTGACGGCGTGCGCGTCGCTCATCGGCGTGACGGCGCTGATATTCGTGGCTAAGGGCGATGTTTTGGGGCAGCTTCTCACTGTCGTATTCAGCTTCGCCTACGCCGTGATATCGTATACGTTCAGATACTACGGCGAGATGATGACGTATCTGTGCATGACGATGCCGATAGCGGCGATGGCTGTCGTATCATGGCTGCGTCATCCGTTTAAGGAGGGTGCGCAGGAGGTGGAGGTAAATTACCTGAAGACGCCGGAGATAATTTTCGCCTGCTGCCTTGCGGCTGTAGTCACATGGGTATTTTATTATATCCTCGCCTACTTTGAGACGGCAAATCTGGTGCCGAGCACGATATCCGTCACGACAAGCTTTCTCGCGTCGTATCTAACCTTCCGGCGCAGCGCGTTTTACGCACTTGCGTATGCGGCAAATGATCTGGTGCTGATCGTGCTGTGGGTGCTCGCTACGGCGGAGGATATACGGTATTTTGCGATGGTTATATGTTTTGTCATGTTTTTTGTAAACGATATGTACGGCTTTATAAACTGGAGCCGCATGAAAAAACGCCAGACCGCTATAAAAAGCGGGAAGCCGGCGGCAAAGGCTGCGAAAATATAACGGCAAGGCATAAAAATTAAATTTCCCGCAGTATCCGCGCACTCCCGCATCGCGTGGCGGGGGCGAGAAAATGTAAAAAGGGTTTCGGAATCGTCCGAAACCCTTTTTTGTATAGCGTTGTATAGCGCGCAGAATAACTGTTTTCGTTTTTTACCGTCCGGAGCCGCGCCGCGCGTCTGTTTTTAATACGCCGAAATCATATCCCTGCTATTTTACTGCGCTGTACGGATCTGCGCGTTTTTGCTGATATCAGCCTGCGGCAAAGCCGCGTTTTAAGCCTTTGCCCGTATGGTAAAGCTGCGTTTTCGACTTTTACACGTATGCAAAGCTGCGCATTTATCCGTTTTTCCGCTTTTTCTTATTTTTTACGATAACGAACGCCGTAACGGCGACCACGATCACAAAGGCGCCGCCTATGAGCGCTATCGGTATCACGTCTGCTCCGGCTCCGCCCCTTTCGTTCATCACATCGGCGATGATCGAGTCGGCGGGATATTCAAATTCGCCGCCGTCGAACACGCATTTTATGAGCTGCTTTGTGCCGGCGAGCACATTGTCATACTCGTTTTCGCGGCCGCCCTTGAACGCGGCAAGTATATTCGTGATATCTTCATCGGTCAAAACGTTTTTGACGTCGTCCTCGGCTACGATCGCGCCCTCGCCGGTCGCCGTGTTGTATATGACGGCAAGACCGTTATACTCGCTTGCGCACATGAGCTTCCCCGCCGTGCGCTCGTCGTCATGGCTCACCGCAAGATTAAATTCAGCCGCCTCCTCGGCTGTCGACGCGCCGCCTGCAGCGTCAAGCGAATCTGTCATATAGACGGCGATGCCGGAATAGGCGTGTATGCTGTCGAGCAGGTATTTTATCGACTGAGCTTCCTCGATGGATTTTTTCGTCATCGCTCCGCTGATATCCTCGTCATTGAACAGCGAGACTGAAAAGAGCTCCGTATTTATGCCCGTGTCGCGGTGGCGCAGGTATTCCCCCGCGCGGGAGTACGGCAGATATTCGATATCCCCGCCGTCAAGCGCATAGATGAAAAGCTGTTTTAAGCCGCGCAGGACGCGCTGATTCAACAGCTCATCGTCGGCGGAAGCTATCACATCGGCTGCGTCTTCAAGCTCCTCCTCTGTAATTACGTCGTACACGCCGTCTCCGGCACGGAAAGCCACTTCGGGATCGTCAAGCGTGCACAGCATAAGTATCTGATTCGAAGCGACGCGACCGCCGCTTATCACGCCGTTTTGTATATAAATGTCGATATCCTCCTCAGCCGTGCCGCCAAATTCCGGCGCGTTTAAAAGGATGAAGTTTATCTGTATCCCGGTGACGCATTCAAATTCCTGCGCCGCCGCCTTCAGCGGGGCTGAATACGCCTGCGTGATATAGCGGATATTGGGTTCCCCCTCCATACCCTGATATTCGGGATCGTCAAGATATTCCTCCGGAAAGCTCGAAGCGCCGCTAAAAAGCACGCCGCTCAACGAGTCAAACGGCTCCTCCCCCTCCGCCCCGGCGGCAAAGCACGGCGCGGCGAGCGACAGCAGCATGGCGGCAATCAGGACAAGCCCAAATACTTTTTTGATTTTCACAGTGATCACTCCATTCCGATTTTTACAGACTGTCTCACCCTCTCGTAAGGCGAAGCGGCATGACCACATAAAATTCAGCCGCAGAAAACTGGGGGGGTGGATTTGCCTTTTAAAATTTTCATATGATGTAAAAACATAAATCTCACCTCTAGAGCAAAATTTTTATTTTACTTGTTATAACAACATTATACAACATTTTAAATAAATTGTAAAGATATATTTTAATTTTTGCTAATATCTATAAATTATTATATAAGTTGCCCGGCGCATGGGGCGCGCGGATATTTTTGCCGCCGGTGCTTGTAATGATGTTCCGGACGATATAAAATAAAGCTATGATAAGACAAGCCGGAGCGGCGGCGGGCGCAAAGCAGGCAGGCGCGGAGACGATCTCAAATCCGTTGAAAGATTGACGGCATGGAATATAATACGCAAAAAATATCCGCACCCCATAAAAAGGGTGCGGATATTTGCTTTTTAGCAGTTATTGCCTTTCCGGATCAACCGTTATTTTGCGTCATATGCGTCACGGACAGAAAGAGCCTGCCGTTGTGACCTGTTTCACACCGGCATTGCCCTGTACAGCTCGGCTTGTGCCCGGTACTATCCTATTTTTTAAAGCTGTCCTTCAGCGCGACGGCGCGGTTGAAAACCAAATGCTCAGGCGACGAGTCCTTGTTATCCACGGCGAAGTAGCCGAGCCTTATAAACTGGAAAGAGTCGGGAGCGGCAGCCGTCTCAAGCGAGCGTTCAAGCTTGCAGTCTGTGAGCACCTCGAGAGAGTCGGGATTCAAACACTCTATAAAATCCTTGTCGCCGGCGTCGGGATCGGGGTCGGAGAAGAGGTTTGAGTAAAGGCGTACCTCGGCGTCCACGCAGTCTGCCGCGTTCACCCAGTGGATTGTGCCGCGCACCTTGCGCCCATCAGGCGCTGTGCCCCCGCGCGTATCGGGATCGTATTCGGCAAAGACCTCTGTAACGACGCCGTTTTCGTCCTTTTTACAGCCGGTGCATCTTACGATATACGCCGATTTGAGGCGCACTTCGTTTCCCGGGTACAGGCGGTTGTATTTTTTCGGCGGCTCCTCCATAAAATCGTCCGCCTCTATCCACAGAGAGCGCGAAAACGTGACCGGATGCGTGCCGGCGTTTTCGTCGACAGGATTGTTTTCCGTTTCAAAAACCTCTGTCATCCCCTCCGGATAGTTTGTTATCGTGAGCTTCACGGGGCGGATAACAGCCATGACGCGCCGCGCGTTAGCGTTCAGATCCTCGCGCAGGCAATGCTCCAAAAACGCGTAATCTACGACGGACGGCGCTTTTGAAACGCCGATGCGGTCGCAGAAATTGCGGATGGACGCGGGCGTAAACCCACGGCGGCGAAGCCCGGACAGCGTCGTCATGCGCGGGTCATCCCAGCCGGAGACGTAGTGCTCCTCGACAAGGCGGCGCAGCTTGCGCTTTGACATGACGGTGTTTGTTATATTCAGCCGCGCGAACTCTATCTGCCGCGGCTTTGAAGGCACGTCGGTGTTGTTTATCACCCAGTCGTACAGCGGGCGGTGCTCCTCATATTCAAGCGAGCAGAGCGAGTGCGTTATCCCCTCAAGCGCGTCCTGTATCGGGTGCGCGAAATCGTACATCGGGAAGATACACCATTTAGTGCCCTGCCTGTGGTGCTCGATATACCTGATACGGTACAAAACCGGGTCGCGCATGTTGAAGTTGCCGCTCGCGAGATCGATCTTTGCGCGCAGCGTCTTTGCCCCTTCGGGGAACTCGCCGTTTTTCATGCGCTCGAACAGGTCGAGATTTTCCTCAATGGGTCGGTCACGGTACGGGCTTACAGCCGGTATGCCGACGTCGCCGCGCATCTGCCTAAACTCCTCCGGCGACAGGTCGCACACGTATGCAAGACCTTTTTTTATAAGACCGACGGCGAGCTCATACGTTTTCTCAAAATAATCGCTGCCGTAGAAGAAACGATCGCCCCAGTCAAAGCCGAGCCAGTGTATGTCCTCTTTTATCGCGTCGACATACTCCGTATCCTCTTTTGCGGGGTTGGTGTCGTCCATACGCAGGTTGCATATGCCGCCGAACTTTTCAGCTGATCCGAAATCGATACACAGCGCCTTGCAGTGACCGATATGCAGATATCCGTTCGGTTCAGGTGGGAAGCGCGTGTGTACAGTCATCCCCTCAAACCGACCTCCCGGAGCGATATCCTCCTCAATAAATGCGTGTATAAAGTTTTTAGGCTCGTTTTCTGTTATAAGGACCTCATCGGTCATAATAATCTCCCTCTCGATACACGTCAAAGCGCAGTGCGTATAAAAGCGCGTCAAATCGGTGCAAAATAGTATAAATAGTAGGATAATTATAGCAAACGGCAAAAACCGTGTCAAGGAAACGCCTTGACAAGAAGCGGCGTATGCCTTATAATTTCAATTTGATACAGGTAGAAGCGATGATGGAGAGGAGTACCCGCATATCGGCGGCGCAGAGAGAAAGCGTTTTGGTGAAAGCTTTCGCGCCGGTGGCGGAGAAGGTCGCTCCGGAGCATCACGGTCGAACGTAGGGGGTATATCCTCTTGCGGCAGATCGCGACGGGATCTCCCGTTACAGAGAAAAAAGAGCCGGACGGCGGTATACTGCGTTCGGAACTCAGGTGGTACCGCGCTATGCTGCGCCCTGAGAGTATGATACTCTCAAGGGCGCTTTTTTAAACGCAAAAAGTGAAAATGACCGCTAGATCACGCGGGAGTGAAAGAGAGGAGAACAGATGAAGGAACTGCCGAAAACATACGACCCCAAAAAGGTGGAGAAGAAGATATACGATATGTGGATGAAGGGCGGCTATTTCCACGCCGAGCGCGACCCGGAAAAGAAGCCGTTTACAATAGTCATCCCGCCCCCGAACGTCACGGGGCAGCTCCATCTCGGACATGCGTTCGACGAGACGCTTCAGGACGTGCTTATCAGGTATAAGAGGATGCAGGGGTACTCGGCACTCTGGGTGCCGGGGGTCGACCATGCGGGTATCGCTACGCAGATAAAGGTCGAGGAAAAGCTTAGAAATGAGGGGCTCACAAGATTCGACCTCGGCAGAGAGAAGTTCCTCGACGAGGTGTGGGACTGGAAGAACAAGTTCGGCGACAGGATAGTAGAGCAGCTCAAAACGCTCGGCTGCTCGTGCGACTGGGACAGAGAGCGGTTTACGATGGACGAGGTGTGCGCCGCAGCCGTGCGCGAGGTTTTCGTAAACCTGTACGAAAAAGGACTCATATACAAGGGCAAGAGAATAATAAACTGGTGCCCGCACTGCACGACGGCGCTGTCCGACGCTGAGGTAGAGTACACCGAAAAGCCGGGTCACTTCTGGCATATCCGCTATCCGCTGTCGGACGGCAGCGGAGACGTCATCGTCGCGACAACACGTCCTGAGACGATGCTCGGCGATACCGGCGTCGCCGTCAATCCGAACGATAAGAGATACACGCATCTCGTCGGCAAAACGTGCATACTCCCGCTTGTAAACCGCGAGATACCGATCGTCGCGGACGAGTACGTCGATATGGAATTCGGCACCGGCTGCGTAAAGATGACGCCGTGCCACGACCCGAACGACTTTGAGGTCGGTCTGCGCCACAATCTCGAGCAGGTTTTAGTGCTCGACGGCGAGGCGAAGATCATAAACGGCGGGAAGTACAACGGGCTTGACCGCTACGAGGCGAGAAAAGCTATCGTAAAGGACCTTGAGGAGGGCGGATATCTTGTAAAGGTCGAGGAGCATGCCCACAACGTTGGGACATGCTACCGCTGCCACAGCGACGTAGAGCCGATAGCGAGCGACCAGTGGTTTGTAAAAATGCAGCCGCTTGCGAAAGAGGCTATCCGCGTTGTCGAGGATGGCGAGGTAAAATTTGTCCCCGACAGGTTTTCAAAGATATACCTAACCTGGATGTACAACGTGCGCGACTGGTGCATCTCGCGCCAGCTCTGGTGGGGTCATCAGATACCGGCGTGGTACTGCGCCGACTGCGGGCATACGACGGTCTCGCGCGAGGACGCGGCTGTCTGCGAAAAATGCGGCAGCAGCAACATAGAACGCGATCCCGACGTGCTCGACACATGGTTTTCGTCGGCGCTCTGGCCGTTTTCAACGCTCGGATGGCCGGAAAAAACGCCAGATCTCGAATATTTCTACCCGACAGACGT